>NZ_JBFTKS010000010.1:0-230718 GCF_056396065.1 Allobosea sp. 05T433
GCCGACACGACCAGGATCGCGCCGTCCATCTGCGCCGCACCCGTGATCATGTTCTTCACGTAGTCGGCGTGGCCGGGGCAGTCGACATGCGCATAGTGACGGTTCGCAGTCTCGTACTCGACGTGAGCCGTCGAGATCGTGATGCCGCGGGCCTTCTCCTCAGGCGCCTTGTCGATCTGGTCATACGCCGTGAACGACGCACCGCCAGACTCGGCCAGAACCTTCGTGATCGCAGCCGTCAAAGACGTCTTGCCATGGTCAACGTGACCAATCGTTCCGATGTTGCAGTGCGGCTTCGTCCGCGCAAACTTCTCTTTGGCCATGACACCTTTTCCTCGACGACGGCCATCCCCGGCCGGAAAACGGGGTCGCATTAGGGGGTTTTGCGCGTCGATGCAAGCTGTGGCGGGCGAGATGACGCCAGCCGCGCACCGCGTCACCCCAACCGCATGCGTCCTGCGCACAGGGCATCGTCACGAGACCGCCGCCCTCAGTGAGCCGGCACTGGAATCTGTTCGCGAGAAAGCTCCCCGTCCGTGGCCTTGGCGAGCAACCGCAAGCCGGCCAAGGCCGGAGCCCCTAAATGCCCCTCACGAACCACGCCCCCGCCACGGCTACTCGCGCAGGAGCCAGGCGGAAAACGACGCGGAGGCACTGTCGATCGCCTCATACGCTGGATCACCCCGGATCTGGTCGGCAATGGCGAGCGCAGCAAACCCGATGAGGATTCCCACGGGCGTGGCAGGCACGACCGCAGTCGATGCAGCCCTGACGCCAGTCAGGTTAGGGTATTGCGTCAGCGGCCGCCCCGTCACCCCATCGAGCACGATCACGTCCGCGCTGAAATTCGCCTGCCCCAGCTTGGCCGCGTGCTTGCCCGAAGGCTGTTCGGTAAAGCCCTTTCGGAAGCTGTCGCGAGTGATCTGCGCCAGCGTGCTGTACATCTGCGTCCGAGCAGCCGCGCTCCGGCTGAGAGCCATGAATTTCTCATCCCACGCAGCCTCGTCCTGCGTCGGCCCATTGCCCGCTCCGGCAGGATCACGCCCCAGGGAAACGGGACGGGTCGATGCCGGCATCTGCGTGCCGGCATAGGCCATTCCAGCCTTCGGCCAGACTATGGCTGTCTGGCCGTCGACGGGCTTTGGCGTTTCGACGATAACGTCGACGATCCTGAGATCGCGTAGCTCCGAGAAGGTCAGTCCTCGGTCCGGCGTAACGCAGCCGGCAAGCGCCGTGCCCAGAACGGCTGCAAGCAGAAATCGAATCACGGCGTCGAAATGCCCCCTGCGCAAAATGCGACTGGCGGGCGTTAACGATCCCGAAATCATCGCGCCAGTTGAACCAAGGTATTGGGCACGCAGGAAAACCGCCCCCGTGCCGGCACTCGCCTCGCCCTATTGCGAAGATACGGCGTGCGCCCCGAACACCCGCCGATAGCGGCCGACTTCGCCTGGCTCGCCCGAAGCCTTGTCGGGATTGTCGGAGAGCTTCACCGCCGGTTGGCCGTTCACCCGCGTCACCTTGCAGACCAGCGACATCGGATCGAGCGCGCGCGAACCGTCCGGCGAGCATCCGACGAGATCGTTGGTGAGATCGGTGCCCCAGCCGAAGGCCATGCGCACCTTTCCATCGAAATGCTGGTAGACCCGTTCGATCGCGGCGACGTCGAGCCCATCCGAGAAAACCAGCAACTTTTCGCGCGGATCGCGCCCCTTCTCGCGCCACCAGGCGATGATCTGCTCGCCGGCGGCTATCGGCGGGGCACTATCGGGACGGAACCCAGTCCAGTCCGCAACCCAGTCGGGCGCACGCCGCAGGAAATCGGTGGTTCCGAAGGCGTCAGGCAATGCGATCAGCAGATTGCCACCATAGACCTTGCTCCATTCCTCGAGCACACGGTAGGGCGCACCCAGCATCGTCTCATCGCTGTCTGCCAGCGCCGCGAGCACCATCGGCAGCTCATGCGCGTTGGTGCCGATCGCCTCGAGATCATTGTCCATGGCGAGCAGCACATTCGATGTGCCCGTGAAGCGTGGGCCGAGCCCCTCCTTCAGCGCCTCCACGCACCAGCGCTGCCAGAGATGCCCATGGCGGCGCCGCGTGCCGAAATCCGAGAGGCGCAGTTCCGGCAACTGCTGCAGACGCTCGACCTTCGCCCACATCTTCGCTTTGGCGCGGGCATAGAGCACATCGAGCGAGAAGCGCTTCTGACCAACCATCACCCGGCGCGCACGCAACTCGTTGATGATCGCCAGGGCCGGCACCTCCCACATCGTGCTGTGCGTCCAGGGGCCGCTGAAATGCAGTTCGTACTGGCCGTCCACCCGCCTGAGCTCGTATTCCGGCAACTGGAATTCGGCGAGCCAGGCCAGGAAATCCGGCGAGAACATCTGCGTCCTGCCGTAGAAGCTGTTGCCCGCGAGCCAGATCAATTCCTTCTTGCTGAAGCGCAAACCGCGGGCATGATCGAGCTGCGCCCTGAGCTCGTTCTCATCGACAAGATCGGCAAGCCGGATATGGCGGGACCGGTTGATCAGCGAGAAGGTGACTTGCACATCCGGATGAAAGCTCCGGATCATCTGCAGCATCAGCAGCTTGTAGAAATCCGTATCGAGCAGGCTGCGAATGATCGGGTCGAGCCGCCAGCCGTGGTTGTAGGTTCTCGTCGCGATATCGGTCAGGGTCATGCGGCGCGCGTGTCCGTGCGGCTGAAGGGCCGAAAAGAACTAGGCGAGATCGCGAGCCTTGAACATCCACCCGAATTCGCGTCGGGGGCGAGCGGCGTGCAGGGCAAGCCCGGCCGCAGGCAAACGCTCTGCACGCAAATGGTGATCCCGCAGAAGCCAAAACGGGGCGGCCGCGCCATCCTCGCGCTGACGCAAGTCTCGTCGAAGGCGAACCTGCCGCAGGCAGCAATGTGCGGGGTCAGGGCTAGGGGCACCACCAGACATGGCGGGCGGCGTGCGTCCGCCCCTCGGCTAGTTCCTAATAGCGCTTCGCATAATAGCCCGAGGACGAATAGACCGACTGGCATTCAAGCCAGTACATGGATTGAACTGTCCGATTGACCGGAATCGCGCAGACAGGAGCAAGCTGCGCAGCCCTCTCTTGCGTCACCTGGCAGCCCGACAACACAATCCCGCAGGCGATCAGCAGGCATGCCCGTTGAACCGTTCCCATCGTCCTGTCTCCTGTTGCGAGCTATATTCGACAGCTTCGCCGCCAACAGATCCAATTTGTCCTGTTACCCGGCAGTGCGATCTCGATAGCCATGCGAGGCACAGTAATTTCTTAGATAGACGTTTTCTCCGCCGAAGTTGAGGGATCTATCGTTCGATAACTCCACATTTTTTCGATATTCCACGCTGCGGCACCCGCCCGCGCGCCGAAACGTCATCGTGTCCTGTTATCGATAGAGAACAGGCCGGGACCTGACCATCCGGGCCGGACATGGTCCGGCTCGGCTGTCGACCCCGGGCAGACACCAGTCAACGATGACGATGCAGGGCGAACGGAAGGTTCTTCTGCTTGTCTTCTATCTTCTCGTCGAGAAGAGCATCAAACCGATCATAGTCGAGGCGAAGCTTTCCGAAAAACTCKCCCCCCGTGTCAGCGCTCGATAAAGGCACGTTGCAGTTGATCGGAGATCGGCTTCAGCAGGTAGCTCATCATTGTGCGGCTCCCTGTCTGCATGAAGACCTCCGCCGGCATCCCCGAAACGAGCGGCGAGTCGGCCAACCGGCGACGTTCATCGTTAGGAAGGGCGACCCTCACCGTGAAAAACGGAGCATTGGTCTGCTGGTCGCGGCTGATATCGGCAGAAACATACGATACGACACCCGTCAGCTGCGGTGTCACACGTTGGTTGAAGGCGGAAAAGCGGATGAACGCCTTCTGACCCGACCGCACCTGGTCGATGTCGTTGGGCTGGAGCCGCGCCTCGACCTGCAGATCGTCGGAATCCGGCACGACTTCCATGACCGTGTCGCCAGCGCGGACGACACCGCCGATCGTGTGCGCGGCAAGCTGGTGAATCACGCCCGAGGTCGGTGCACGAATATCGATCCGGTCGAGGAGGTCTCGCGCGGAAACGCCACGCTCGACGAGCTCGGCCTCCTTGCCCCTGGCCTCGCCGAGTTCCTTCACGACATCGGTCCGAAAGTCCTGATCGATCCTTACGATCTGAAGCTGTGCCTCGCCGATTTTTGCCTTTGTCTCGGCGATTGCCGAGATCAGTTGCCCCCGCTCGCCCTCGATACGTGCGGATTCTCGCTGCAGGGTCGTAAATCGCGTCAGCGGCACAAGCTTCTTGTCATACAGCGTCTTGATTCCAGAGAGTTCGCCCCCGATCAATTCCAGCTGGCTTGCCTTGGATTTGAGCTGGGCATCGAGGCCTGAAATCTCTTCGCCAAGCTGCGCGACACGACTTTGCAGCAAGTCCTTCTGGCTTTGCCGCGCATTCGCACGAGCCTTGAACAGCGACTCTTCCGACGCCAGGAGCGCGTTGACACCGGTCTCTGCCGATCGCGCGGCCATCTCGGGCGGCGTTTCGATCTGCGCGTGAGCGTCGCGCTCGGCCATCAGCCGTGCAATCCGAACCCGGAATTCATCAAGCTGCTTGCTCACCACCTGGAGACTCGCCCGCGCCTGGGTTGCATCCAGTTGCAGCAGCAGATCGCCAGCGTTCACCCGCATGCCATTATGGACCGGAATCTGCGCGACAATTCCGCCGGTCGGATGCTGGATCGCCTTGACGTTCGATTGAACGACCAGATTGCCGGGAACGGCGACCGCGCCGGCCAGCGGCATCAATGCACTCCACGCACCGATCAAGACTCCGCCACCGATCAAAACCCGAAGGCCAATCCTGAGCTCGCGGTTGAACGCGCGTTCGACCCGCGACGCCAGAGTATCATTCCGGGCATCCGCCGTGCCAGCCGTCAGCTCGGCGCGGCGCCTGTCGATCAATCGGTCACTTGCCGGCGTAGCCGCGGCGTCGCTTCCCCTGGGGGGAACAGTCGATCGGGATGTATCGATATGCAACATTTGCCGTTGAGCTCCATTGGCCGACGCGACATGGGCTGGCACGGGCGCCAACGGCGTCGGGTCGACAGGTGCGATGGGCGGGCTGAGATGCGCCGGAGGCTGCGTGGGGCCACTGCGGTTCACGAGGGAACGACCTCGGCAACCTGTGTCTGGCCAATCTGGTTCGCGCTTGACACTGTCGCAGGTCGGCGCGTTGCCACGGTCTTCTCTGTGTGAACGCGCGCAAAGATCTCGTCGCGGGGGCCGAATGCAACCGTCTTGCCCTCGTGGAGGACCATCGCCATGTTCAGTTCGGAGAGAGCGCTGGGACGATGCGAGATGACGATGACAATGGATTTGTCGCGACGCAGGATCTGAATGGCGCGCGCTAATGCGCCTTCCCCCTCCGCATCAAGATTGGCATTGGGCTCATCGAGCACGACGAGGAACGGATCACCGTAGACCGCGCGCGCCAATCCAATCCTCTGGCGCTGCCCCGCCGAGAGCGACATGCCGCCTTCGCCGATACGCGTTGAATATCCCTCCGGCAAACGCAAGATGATGTCGTGCACGCCCGCTATCTGCGCGGCCTTCAAAATGGCCTCGGACGTCGCCTGATCTTCAAATCGGCAGATATTTTCTGCGACGGTGCCGTCGAACAAGGCCACATCCTGCGGGAGATAGCCGACATGACGCCCCAGGTCCTCATTGCGCCACTGATCGATCGCTGCGCCGTCAAGCCGCACCACGCCATTGCTGACCGGCCAAATTCCGACCAGGGCCTTCGACAGCGAGGTTTTTCCCGATGCGCTCGCGCCGAGAAGCGCCAATCCCATGCCCGCCGTGAGCGAAAATGAAATATGCGAGACGATCGCTTTATCCGTGCCTGGTGCGGTAACGGCGAGGTCCTGAACCAGGAGTTCGCGGTAAGGGCGCGGGAGCATCACCGGTGGCGCGGGAGGAGCAGCGGTCACCTTGAGGATTTCGCGCAAGCGGGCAATGCTCTGACGCGCAGCGACAAGTTGTTTCCAGGTGCCAAGCGCCACCTCGATGGGCGCAAGCGCCCGCCCCATCATGATCGACGAGGCAATCATGATGCCCCCCGACGCCTTGTCGGTCACGACGAGATAGGCGCCGATGCCCAACATCCCGGATTGCAGCACGTAGCGGAGAACCTTCGCAGCTGATCCGAGATTGGCATAGACGTCGCTGGCCCGGCCATTTTCGCGCAGACAGCGTTCATTGGCCTGCGACCAACGCGCCGTGAATCGGTCCTGCATTCCAAGCGCCCGGATCACTTCGGCATTTTGCCGGGTCGCATCCGCCAGGACCTGGCGCTGCGCGCTGCTGTCCATGGCGGCCCTGGCTGCCCCACGCGACACGCGCTCGGTCAACACTGTCATCGCAATGATGGCAACGGTCCCAAGCACGGCCGTGACGCCAATCGCCGGATGGAACAGAAACAAGGCGATGATGAAGATCGGGATCCACGGCATGTCCAGGAACGCCGTCGGCCCCATGCCCGACATGAACGCCCGAATCTGATCCAGATCGCGGAGCGGCTGCTGCATCAGGATGGGCTTCACGCCGCGCAGAGGGAGCGTGGCGAGCGCGGTGTGGATCGCTTCCTGCAGGCCGACATCGAACAGCGTTCCGACGCGGGAGAGCATGCGCGAGCGCAGCGCGTCGGCATAGCCTTGAATGAGATAGGCCAGCAGAACCACGAGCGAAAGACCAAGCAAGGTCGCGATGTTGCGGCTCGGGATCACCCGATCATAGACCTGCAGCATATAGAGTGAGCCAGACAGCATCAGCAGATTGATCACGCCGCTGAACACGGCGATTCCGGTCATGCGACGCGCACTGTCGCGCAACCCGCGTGCGACCGGATCGTCAGATGCCGGTATCGAGCGCCCCTCAGATATCGTGCCGGATTGAAATATCTCTGGTCCGTAGCTTTGAGCGAGACTCATGCCTCTTCTGCGCCTTTTTGTCCGGCCGATACGTGTCGGCGATCACATGTGCTTGACGGGCGATACCGCCCCATTTTCCGGCAAGAATGCGCCGGTTCCCGTCAAGCCGCGCGGCGCGATGAAGCGACCGCCATGAGCGAGACACAGAGCCGGCTCGGGCAATCCAAGGCAGGTCGGCTAAGTCGAGTTTGCCTGAACGCGGCAGGTTGGCCGTGAGCAGGAGAGGCCACGAAGCGCCGGACATGTCGGAACCACAGACCGGCTTTCAAGGCAAAGGTGTCGTTGCCGGCGCTGAAAGGCGACGGGACGCTTCCGGAGTTGGCGCGGCAGTTCGACGTCCGCGCCAATCAGATCACGCAATGGCGGGGGCAGCGCTGCTTTCGGGCGCCAACAATGACGTCCTCCCGTCTGCGGCCGCTCGGCCGAGTCGGCTTCCAACACCATGGATGAACCAGGAGTTGGAAGCCTGCCCGCGCGACGTCATCCCCACATGTGATGGAGATGATGTGCCGTATCGACAATCGGTGAATGATGGATGTCGGCTGTCGCGTGATCGTGTGACGAAGGCGGGGCAGCGTCAGCGACCGTACCCGGAGGTGTCGGCGTTGGTTTCGGATCAGCGGCTGCGGTCGCGGGCGCAGTGACCGCCGTCGACAGCACCTGGGCCACGGTCAGGCCATCCGGGTTGAAATGGCCGCCGGTTATCGGAATGTTGTTGCCACCCACGTCTGCGGCATTGTCGTGGATGACCTCGGCAGCTGCCGTGACCAGGGCAGCATCGCCGGTCTTGAGACCTTTGATCATCGCATCGACTTCGGCCCCGAGCGTGCTGCTCGGTGTCAATTCATTGTCGAAGCGTGCCCCGAAGATCCCACCCTGCGCCAGATCGAACTTGGTTGCGTTCTTTTCGAAGGTTTGAAACTCGCTGATCAGGGCATTGATCGCATGCGTATCGCCCGATCCGACGAGTTGTTCTGCCCGCTGGCCCAGCGAGTTGCCTTGCGCGATGAAGTTTGCCCAGAAAGCCGTTTGAGCGGCATTGTCCTGATATCTCGGGGTTGGATTGAGAGCGTCAGGAAATTGGGAAAAGCCCGATACGCCTCCCTGGCTGGCCATACCAGCCAGATTTGCATCCCCCTGGATGATATCGATCATGTCCAGGATATTGTCGTTGCTGCCCCGGCCGGCGTCCGGGTCGATGCCAGCCTGGTTGATATAGGTGATTTCGAGTTGCGCCTGCCTCATGACGGTGTCGGCATGAATGCCGGTGAGACCCTCGAACTGCGCGGGCTGCGCGTCGATCAAATGCTTGAGGCCGCTGACGACGGCGTTCATGTCACTGGTGATGATCGCCTTGTTGTCCGAATTGACACCGCCGAGAATGCGAT
The DNA here is from genome assembly GCF_056396065.1 of Allobosea sp. 05T433. Taxonomy (NCBI): domain Bacteria; kingdom Pseudomonadati; phylum Pseudomonadota; class Alphaproteobacteria; order Hyphomicrobiales; family Alloboseaceae; genus Allobosea; species Allobosea sp. 05T433. The sequence continues at coordinate 8,387 of NZ_JBFTKS010000010.1, forward strand.
TGGCCGCATCGTTGAAGATGGCACCGATCTCGGCCAGGGTGGCATGAGGCGCAGTCGCCGCAGTCACGCCGTCGGGTAGCGTCTCCGGCGCCGCGAGAAATCCGGTCGCGCCATTCTGCGTGGCCAAGGTCGAAAGCGTGTGATCGTTATTGACGGTATCGAGGATTTCGAGATGGCTTGCACGCAGAGCAGCCTCGGCATTTGCGACGCTGCCGAATGATCCGCCGCCATTCACGGATGCTGTCGCGGCCGAAAGCGCGGTCGTGATATCGGACAAGACCGTCTGGATATGCGTGAGCGTGTCGCCGGAAAATTGACCTGCCTTTATCTCGGACTGGAGACCGCTCTCCACCGCTTTGAGGTCGTCCACATATCGCACCACGCTGCCATGGCCTTGGCCGCCTTCCTCGACTGCGTTTTGCCATAGGCCGCCAACGAGCGCGCGGGTCGCGTCGTTGAACGTGGCGCCGAGATCCGAAAATTCCGGAGCAGATGAGGTGGGGGGAGTGGGCGTCTCGGGCGGTTGGGGCGGATTGTGATCACCGTGCTGGTGATGGTTGTCGTGTCGTTGATGCGTATCATGCGCGAAGCGAGCCAAGGCGGTCTTCCCTCTCTCTGGGTGCCGTGAGCGATAGCCACGGGTGGGGGAGCGTCGTGTACCAAAACGGTACGAGGCGGCCGGAAGATTGTTTACCTTCATGGCGTCAATCAGCCGAGATCGAGGCTAATCTGCGCAGAAGCAAAGGCGATTGGCCGACGAACTTGTGGCGAGCCAGGTCAGATACCACCTGATCGAGGCGCGAGCCTCGGACACGCCGCCATGGGCGCGCAGATGGACCTCTTCAACTTTCATTGATCGCCGGAGGCGTTAGACGAAGACGTTGGCGCGCCAGGCGTCTCTGCCGTCCATGCTGATCTTGACGCTGGCGCCGATAAGCAGAGCGGTGAACTTCCGGCTGGTGAACCGCGGACCTGATGCGTGTTGGCGATGTCAGGCTTGCCATGGCGAGCCATCGCTTCTTCGACCGTCTCGATGCAGAACGCGACATCCATGGTGATCGACAACGCCCGGCCAGAACCCGGCGTCTGAACCAATCGACGACAGCCCTCAGGTAGACGAAGCCGCGCGCCATGGGGATGTAGGAGACATCCATTTCCCAGAACTGATTAGGCCGCGTAACCGGCTGCTTGCGCAGAAGGTGGGGGAAGATCTTGTATCCCGGCGCCGGCTTCGAGGTGTTCGGCCGGCGATGGAGCACCTCGCCGTGTTCAGGCAGGAGCTACACTTATCCGACCTGTCTGGATGCACCGAGCCGGCTCTTCGCCATTCTGAGGCGAGAGTGTTGGAGCGGGTGAAGGGAATCGAACCCTCGTATTCAGCTTGGAAGGCTGCTGCTCTACCATTGAGCTACACCCGCGCCGGGTGCGACACCGCCTGAACGGCGACATCAACATAGACAGGACACGGTGGTGGGGGAAGCAGGACTCGAACCTGCGAAGGCATAGCCAGCGGATTTACAGTCCGCCCCCTTTGCCGCTCGGGACATTCCCCCGCCGTGTCGTGGACGCGCGCCGTGAAGCAACGTTGTCCAAGCGCCTGTTTCACTTTCGTGACGGGCAACAGGTGCGGGCGGACTTATGGTGACCGGGCTCCGGCGTGTCAACGGCAAAAAGCCGGTTCACCCACGTTTCCTTGTATCCGTCCCCAGCCCCTTTCCGGGGCCGGCATGGCCAGAGCCTCAGAAACCAACTGTAATCCAAGCCTCGATGAAATCCGCGCGCGCCTCCACGCTCAACCGCGGTACCTCGCACAGCCGGTAGCCATAATCGTCATAGGCCGCGACCATCGCCTCGTAGGTTCGCTCAGCCTCGGCGAAATCCTGCTTGCGCTCCTCGTCCTGCCCAAAGATCTCGCGCCAGGGCGGCGCGACGAAGACCTCGCTTCGGTAGCGGAACCGTCTTGCCGCGTTGTCCACATGCGCGGGAACACCAAGTCCCGAGAGCCTCAGATAACCCGCGATATCGGGAACCCCTCGATCAAAAATGACCAGCCCGGCCTGCTCCCTCGCAGCCTGATGGGAACGCAGCTCCCAACTCAGCATCAGCTCGGCGAAGAGCTCGCGATCGGCCCAGGGCAATGCCTGTCCCTCGATCGCCACCTGATCGCGAATGATGGCGCGGCCGGCTTCCGGAGACGTCGCAAATCCTCGCTTTGAGAGCGCCTCGATCAACGTCGTCTTGCCGGAACCGGGCCCACCGGTAATCACGACGAAGCGCTGGATATCCTCGGTCCTAGCCATCCCGTTCCCTCTCAATCCCTCTTGCCTGCGACAGCGTCCGCTGCTGCTCGACACCGAAAATCCGTCGTCCGGGCTGGCAAAGCGCCGCCCGCCGTGGCAGGGCATGGGCCGTCACGCTTCGGAGGTCCCCATGCCCGCGCCGTTCCGCCCCAAGCCGGCCAGGCCCGGCGGCAAGCCCTTCGCACGCCGCGACCGCGATGCCGGCCCCCCGCCACACCGGCCCGGCGATATCGACGAGGCCGTGCTCTACGGCGTCCATCCGGTCATCGAGGCACTTCGCAATCCCAATCGACGCTTTCGACGCCTCCTCGCCACGGAGAACGCCCTGAAGCGGCTGAGCGAGGAGGTCGGCACGCTGCCGCTCGAACCCGAGCTGGTCCGCCCGTCCGAGATCGACCGCCTGCTCACTCCAGATGCCGTGCATCAGGGCCTCTATCTGGTCTGCGATCCCCTGCCCTCGCCTGATCTGGACAGCCTTCCCGACGATGCGATCGTGCTCGCGCTCGACCAGATCACCGACCCGCACAATGTCGGAGCGATCCTGCGATCGGCCGCCGCGTTCGGCGCTGCCGCGGTGATCGTCACGATTCGCCATTCTCCGGCAGCAACCGGCGTGCTGGCAAAATCGGCATCCGGCGCGCTCGAGCATGTTCCGCTGATCGCCGTGCGCAATCTCGGCGATGCGTTGGATCAGCTTGGCAAGCGCGGCTTCCAGCGAATCGGCTTTGATTCGGAAGGGGCGACTGCCTTCGACGAAATCGCCCTGCAGCGGCCACTCGTCATGGTGATGGGTGCGGAAGGGAAAGGCCTGCGTCAGCGCAGCCGCGATCTCTGCGACCATCTCGCAAGGCTGGAAGTGCCGGGTGCGATCACCAGCCTCAACGTCTCAAACGCCACCGCGATCGCGCTCTATGCGGCAAGCCGGCGGCGCTGACACTCAGCGCCGGGGCACATTGCGGATGCGGGCGCCGTCCGCGTCGCGGGCATAGCTCCCCTGCTCGCCGACACGGATGATGCGCACAATCGGCCGCTGCCGTGAACCTTCCAGCCGGTAGATCACCGGCTCGGGCGTCGGGGGCTGCGGAATCCCCACCATCACCGGCGTATAATCGCGCGAGCGATCGATAGTCCGCTCTGCCTCGCGCTCCTGCAGGATCACGGTGTCGCGGCCGAAATCGGAGGGGGAATACCAGGGGCCGCCGATGAACCCCGGGTTGCCCAGGAAACGTCGGGCACGATCATGCCGGAATATCGGTCCATTCTGGCGCGCCAAATGCCGAAAGCCAGGAGCCATTCGCGGCGCAAAGGACGGCGGCCCGGCCGGCGCGAAAGCCCTGCCTGACCCAGCTGCCACAACCTCGCTGACCGGGCTCAGGAAAACCAGGAATGCCAGCAGCGGCAACGTTGCATGGATGCGCGGCATCAGCGCGCTCCCCTTCCCCGCATCATGTCGGCCTCGCGCTGACTATAGGACAGTCAGCGCCGCACTGCCAATCCGGGAAAATCCGCCGCGTGCGGGAACGAGGGAAAGACCTCTACGCCTTAAGTCTTACGTCGAACGATGCAAGACCAAGTGCTTGATTGCACAACATTTCGCGTCAGCGCATTCCTGTGCAATTGCCGGATTGGTGCAAGCGAAACTTCACCCGGCAGGCAGTGGCATCGTGTCGCAAGAAATCGAGCCACAGGGAAACGGGCGGCCCGGGGGATAGTCCCGATGCCGGGCATTATTCAGGGGAGAACGCCATGAGCATGGCAGCACAGACATCGGGGGCTGCGGCGACGCGACGCCCCATGACGAAGGAAGAGAAGCGCGTCATTCTCGCTTCGTCGCTCGGCACCGTCTTTGAATGGTACGACTTCTATCTCTACGGTTCGCTCGCCGTGATGATCGGCGCGCATTTCTTCTCGGCCTTCGATCCGAATACGCGCGCCATCTTCGCGTTGCTCGCCTTCGCCGCCGGCTTCCTCGTCCGCCCCTTCGGTGCGCTGTTCTTCGGCCGCCTGGGTGATCTTATCGGCCGCAAATACACCTTCCTCGTCACGATCGTGATCATGGGCGCCTCGACCTTCCTGGTCGGCCTGCTGCCGAGCTACAACTCGATCGGCTGGATCGCACCGGTGATCCTGATCGCGTTGCGCATGCTGCAGGGCCTGGCGCTCGGCGGTGAATATGGCGGCGCAGCGGTCTATGTCGCCGAGCATGCGCCTCCGGGCCGTCGCGGCTTCTACACCTCCTGGATTCAGACCACGGCGACGCTCGGCCTGCTGCTTTCGCTGATCGTCATTCTCGGCATCCGCACCACCATGGGTGAGGCCGAATTTACTGCCTGGGGCTGGCGCATTCCATTCCTGGCCTCGATCTTCCTGCTGGCGATCTCGGTCTGGATCCGCCTGCAGATGCAGGAATCGCCGGCCTTCAAGAAGATGAAGGAAGAGGGCAGCGGCTCGAAAGCACCGCTTTCCGAGGCCTTTGGCCAGTGGAAGAATGCGAAGATCGCGCTGCTGGCGCTGTTCGGCCTCACCGCCGGCCAGGCCGTCGTCTGGTACACCGGTCAGTTCTACGCCCTGTTCTTCATCCAGAGCATCCTGAAGGTCGATCTCTATTCGGCCAACGTGCTGATCGCCTGGTCGCTGATCCTCGGCACCGGCGGCTTCATCCTGTTCGGCTCGCTTTCGGACAGGATCGGCCGCAAGCCCGTCATCCTGGCCGGCTGCCTGATCGCGGCGCTGACCTATTTCCCGCTCTTCGGCGCGCTCACCAAGGCAGCCAATCCCGGCCTCGCCGCAGCCCATGAGAACGTCAAGGTTCAGGTCGTCGCCGATCCTGCCAGCTGCGGCTCGGTCTTCGACCCGGTCGGCGTGCGCACCTTCACCCAGCCTTGCGATGTCGCCCGCCGCACGCTCGCCTCGCAGGCGATCCAGTACACCCAGGTCCCGGCCCCGGCCGGCACCGCGGCCAAGGTCACGGTCAACGGCAAGGATGTCGCGATCGATGCCGGCTTCGCCGCCAACATCGCCAAGGAAGCGGTCGCCGCCGGCTATCCCGCGGCGGGCGACGCCCGGATCGTCAAGACCGGCTTCATGAACGCGCTGTTCAACGCCCAGTCGCTGACCATCATCGGCATCCTGACGATCCTCGTCATCTATGTGACGATGGTCTACGGCCCGATCGCCGCCGCCCTGGTCGAGCTCTTCCCGACCCGTATCCGCTACACCGGCATGTCGCTGCCCTACCATATCGGCAACGGCTGGTTCGGTGGCCTGCTGCCGGCGACCTCCTTCGCCATGGTGGCTGGCACCGGCGACATCTTCTACGGCCTCTGGTACCCGATCGTGATCGCGATGATGACCTTCGTCATCGGCATGCTCTTCGTGCCCGAGACCAAGGATCGCGACATTCTCACCTACGACAACAACTGATCGGCCCATCACCGACAGGTACGAGCCCCGCCTCCCTGGAGGCGGGGCTTTTCTTTGGGCAAGCGGTAACCGATCTTGCCCTCGCCGCGCGCGGCTGGTAACCGCATCTGGCTGACCGGGCCGGATTAGCTCAGCGGTAGAGCAGCGGTTTTGTAAACCGAAGGTCGGGGGTTCAATCCCCTCATCCGGCACCACACATCTCTGGCTCGCTTCGCGCGACCGGTTAGCGGCACGAACGTGCAAGCGATGGTGTGAGAGCCTCCGGGCTGGGCGAACGGCCATGGACAGACGGGAACACTTGCTCGCGCTGGCCGAGCGTTGCGAGACGGCCGAAAAGCCCGGTCGCGCGCTCGATGCCGATATCTATGAGGCGCTGGGCTTCACCGTACGGCGCAAGCCGAGCCATCTCGTCGGCCGCCGCACGCCCATGGGCGGCATCTATCAGCAGGGTTCGCTCTGGAAGGCGCTCGGCCTGGTCAGCGCTAATATCGACGTCGCGATCAACCTCCTGCGCCAGAAGGCTCCGGAGTGGAGCTGGAGCCTGCAATGCCTGGCCGAGGAGGATAGCGCTGCCTTCCAGGCCCTGGTCGCGGAATGTTCGGGCAACGCCATGCTCGGCTCATTGGCCCTTTGCGCGGCCATGCTGCGGGCCCTCGCACGTTATGACGGACTGCTGGCTGCCAGCGCCCCTTCGCACGACCAACGCATCCCCGCAGACGGCCAGCGCACCATAAACGCACCGCTCACGGAAAGTTGACCCCGCAACAATCCCGCGCGGTTGAAGCCCCCGAACCGGACGCTAGGCTGCTGCCCAGGCCGAAGACGCGCCTAGGGAGACTGCAATGCCGCCTTTTAGTCCGTCGCGCCGCACCGTGATTGCCGGTGCCGGCGCACTCGCTGTTGCCACCACGTTGGATTTACCCGCCGGGTTCACACCGGCTCAAGCGCAAGGAGCCCCCGTGAATCAGGCCCCCGGATACTATCGCTACAAGATCGGGGACATGGTCCTCACCGCGATCAATGACGGCTTCGCCCGTCGTCCGCTCGAGGGCTTCGTCCGCAATGCCGAACTCGCGGAGGTCAAGGCGGCGATGGCGCAGGCCTTCCTGCCAGCCGATGCCTTGAACATCACCTTTACGACGCTCGCCATCCAGAGCGGCGGAAAGCTCATCCTGATCGATACCGGCAATGGCGATTCGGGCGCGCCGACCTCCGGAACCTGGCTCGCCAATTTCCGTGCCGCCGGTTTCGATCCCAAGGATGTTTCGACGGTCGTCTTCAGCCATTTCCATGGCGATCATATCAACGGCTTCCGCCTGAAGGACGGCACGGCCGTTTTCCCCAATGCCGAGGTCATGGTCCCGGCGGCGGAATGGGCCTTCTGGATGGACGACGCCAAGATGAACGCCGCGCCCGAGGCCATGAAGGGGGCATTTGGCGGCGTGCGCCGCGTCTTCGGCCCTGTCTCCAAGGATGTGAAGCAGTTTGAGGCCGGCAAGGAGATCCTGCCGGGCATCACCGCCATCGCGGCGCCTGGCCATACGCCCGGCCACACCACCTTCGCGCTCAGCTCCGGCACGGCAAGGATGATGGTGATGTCGGACACGACCAACCACCCAGCCCTCTTCGCCCGCAATCCCGACTGGTCCGCGGTGTTCGATATGGATGGCCCGCAGGCTGCCGCCACGCGTCGCAGGCTGCTCGACATGGTCTCTGCCGACAAGATGCAGGTCGCGTTCTACCATGCGCCATTCCCGGCCACCGGCTACATCGCGAAATCGGGCAACGGCTTCGAGCTCGTGCCCGTGCAATGGACCACGTCCATCTGAGGCATGCGGCATCGTCGCGCATCGAGCCGGGGGCGACCCCGGCTCTTTTTATGCCTGCCCTGGCTCGCCCCTTCCGTCACCGCCGTGCTATGCCAACCGCTCCCTGCCCCTGAGCCTGGCTGATCCGGACCCCCTGATGACCGCGCGCTTCGCAGCCATCTCCTTCGTCGCCAGTGAGACGCCAGAGGCCGAAGCCGCGCTGGAGAAGCTCGTCGCGCGCTATGGCAATGCCGATTGCGACAGCGCCGATGTCATTGTGGCGCTTGGTGGCGACGGGCTGATGCTGCAGACGCTGCATCGCTTCATCGGCACAGGAAAGCCGATCTACGGCATGAATCGCGGCTCGGTCGGCTTCCTGATGAACGAGTTCCGCGAGCGAGGCCTGACCAAGCGATTGGAAGCCGCCCATCGCAGCATCGTCCACCCGCTTTCGATGCTCGCGATCGACGAGAATGGCCGGGAATACCGTGCCAAGGCGATCAATGAAGTGTCCCTGCTCCGGCGCTCCTACCAGGCGGCGAAGCTGCGCCTGTCCGTCGATGGCCAGGTGCGGCTGGAGGAACTGATTTCCGACGGTATCCTGCTCGCGACGCCTGCGGGCTCGACAGCCTACAATCTCTCGGCCAATGGCCCGATCCTGCCGCTCGATGCGCCTTTGCTGGCCTTGACTCCGATCGCCGCCTTTCGCCCGCGGCGCTGGCGCGGCGCCCTGCTTCCCGACCAGGCGCAGGTGATGATCGAGGTCCTGGAAGCGCCAAAACGCCCCGTCAGTGCGATGGCCGACCATATCCAGATCGACAATGTCGTCTCGGTCGCGATCGCGATCGACCGCAGCATCGACCTCGTCATGCTGCACGATCCCGGCCACAGCCTGGATGAACGCATCCTGCGCGAGCAATTCGGCTACTGACCAGCCGGCGACGACGCCTCAGGCAGCGTTTCGAATATCCGCCTCGTCGAGTTCGACGAGCAGGGACGGATCGGCCTCGACCAGCAGGGCGAGCGCCGCATCATCTGCAAACGAATCCGCCATCAGCCGCGCTTCCTCGCGCGCCGCCTCGGCATCGAGCCGCCGCAGCAGACCGTTCAGCGAATCGGCCTCACTGCCTTCAAGGCTCTCGCAGCAGCTCATGACGCTGGCCATGATGGCGCGGTCGATGCCCTGCGTACCGCTCACCCGTTCGAAGCCGGACATGTTCAATGCGGCGATTGCTGCCGCAAAGGCCGGCAGCAACGAGCCCGGCATGCCGGCCTTCCGATACAGCCCCCGCAAGCTCGCGCCACTCCGGTCCCGGAGGATCGCCGACACGCGAGCGAGCGGCAGACCGGAAAGGGACGAGAACGCCGCCTCCGCCAGGGCCGGCTCTGCACTGAGGAGCGAGCGCAGCATCAACCCCGGCGTCAGCCGGCCGTTCTCGCGCAGGCACTCGACGATCGCAGGCGCATCGCTGTCTTCGCCGCCTGCTGCGAGAGCGACGGCAACCCGCTCGGTCGACTCGCGCGCCAGCCTTGCGCTGCGCTCCGGCGTCAGCCAGCCGCAGCCGGAGACGAAGCTCGCCAACGCATCCGACATCCGCCCTGCAATGGCCTGGCGTAGTCCTGCGGGCAGATCGTTTCGGGCAAGCAGCGCCTCGCGCAAGGCACCGGAGCCGCCCGCGCGCTCGAACATGCGCTCAAGCGAGAAACTCGGCATCCATGCGCTGCGATTGCCTGCCAGGGCCAGCAGCGCTTCCTCGCAGCCGACTTCGGCGAGTGCTGCCGCAACACTGGTCGGCAGGCACGGCCGCTGTGCAATCGCGCGTTGCGCCAGAGCATCCCCGACGGCAGCCGCATCGACCAGGTCCGCCTCGGACAGCACCGGTGAATGCGCCAGAACCAGTGCATTCACGTCGCTTTGCTCGGCGATGAGGTTGAGGATCAGCGCACGCGGCGCACGCGGCGAGGTCGCGACCTCCTCGGCGATGGCGCGGCGAACCAGGGGCGACGGATCGTCGATCAGGGCGATCAGCGCCGTTTCGGCCTCGCGGCGATCCTCGTCGGACATACCGGAGTGCAAATAGGCACCCGCAAGCGCGGCTGCGCCGGAGGCACGGGCTTCGGCATTGGCGGTCCGGGCCCAGAGCAGGAAACGGCGAACGATCATGTGCCGCTCCGCTCGACCATGAAGGCGGAAAGATCGAGCGGGGCACGACGCGGCTTCGCCGCGGACTTGGGTACGGTGTTCCCAGCCTGGGTCAGGTCGAGCGGGCGCGATGGCGGCAAGGGAGCAGTTGTAGCAGTCGGTGGGTTCGCGGGCACCGGTGAGGCGGACGGAGGAGACGGAGCGGCGTCGCTTGCGCCCTGCCGCGGGAAATAGCGGTCGGCCGGATCGAGCGCCGCCAGACGCGAAGCATCGCTACGCGGCGTCGTCCAGAGATTGGCCACCGCCTTGGAGACCGGCTGGCGCGAGCCCTCGGTCGAGAACAGCCCGATCAGCCCCTTGGCCCGGCCAGGCGCCAATGCGGCAGCAATCGGCACCGGCTGGTCAGTGCCGGCCGCGGAGTTGACGCTCCCGGTCGTGGTTGCTGCGGCAAGCTGCGTGTTKGCATGGCTCGCCGCCAGCACGCCGTAGACCTCCTGGGCCGTGCGGGCGCGGCCGGCCTTGTCGAAGAAGATGTTGCGATTGGCCGAAGCGGCCTCGGGAAAGTCCTTGGCTGCGACCCGCGTCGGATCGTTGCCGGCGGCGCGAATGAGGTCGCTCGCGCCACGCGAGCCGAGCACATGCGCCATGTAGAGTTCGCCGGCATTCGGCTGGCGACCGAGCGTCGAGGCAAGCTGGTCGCGGTTCTTCTGGGTCAGTGCCCCGGCCATGACGGCAGCCACCTGCGGATCATTGCGCAGTTGCAGGATCTTTTCTCGCGTCGCGGCGTCCGGCACGCTGAGCCGACCGGTCTCGTCGGCGCTGATCGCATTGGCGTAATTGGAAAGCCCCTGCTTCGGCCCCTCCTGCTTCACCATGGAAAGCCAGGTCTGCTCGATGAACTGGAACAGCCCGGTGGCGCTCGAGGTCTTGGCCTTCGCATCGGGATCAAGCGCCGATTCGCGCTGCGCCGTCTTCAGCAGGTAATCGAAACCGGCACCGCTCCGTTCGGCGCCGTCGCGAATGGCATTGACGACCGGATTGGCCGGTGCAGTCTCGCGCGTCGTAGGCGTAGTGAACAGGAACATGCAGACTCTCGGGCAGCCCGAGCGCAAGGTGCCGGAGCTCCTGTGGAGACTGCCCCGATTATGGTAAGCGAACCGTTAAACACGCGGAATCACCGAGCCGGCTTGAAGCGCCGGAATGCGGCATTGGAGGAGCGTTCATGACCGAGGTGAAACGGCACAAGCGCGGCGGGATCTATTTCGAGGATTTCCAGGTCGGCGCGGTCATCGAGCACGGGCTTACGCGCACCGTGACCCAGATGGACAACATGCTCTTCTCGAACATGACCTTGAATCCGCAACCTCTTCATATCGATGCGCATTTCTGCGCGACCGAGACGGAGTGGGGCAAGCCGCTGATGAACTCCCTGTTCACGCTGGGGCTGATGATCGGCATCTCCGTCAACGACACCACGGTCGGCACCACCATCGGCAATCTCGGCATGACCGACGTAACCTTCCCTGCCCCGCTCTTCGAGGGCGACACCGTGAACTGTGTCACCGAAATCGTCGGCAAGCGTGAGTCCCGCTCGCGCCCCGATGCCGGGATCGTCGAGTTCCACCATCGCGCCTTTAAGCAGGACGGCACCCTGGTCGCCCAATGTCGCCGCCAGGCCTTCATGCGCAAACACCCCGAACCCACGACGATCGCGGTCTGACCGGATGCGTTCGCTCCTTTTCGTACCGGGCGACAGCCCGAAGAAGCTCCAGAAGGGCCTGGAGAGCGGCGCCGATGCGCTGATCCTGGACCTGGAGGATTCCGTCGCACTCGACGGTAAGGCCCAGGCCCGCACCATCAGCCTGGATTTCCTCAAGGCGGCTCGCCAGCAGGCGAAGCGGCCCCTCCTGATCGTGCGCATCAATGCGCTCACGACCGGGCTCAGCGATGCCGACCTCGACATGATCATGCCGGGTGCCCCCGATGCGATCATGCTGCCGAAATCCGAGGGCGGCACCGATGTCTCGCATCTCGCCGCCAGGATCGCTGTTCGGGAGGCCGAATGCGAACTCCCGGACGGCGCGACGCGGATCATTCCGATCGCCACCGAGACCGGAAAGGGCATCTTCGGCCTCGGCAGCTATGCCGGCGCGACCCATCGKCTCGCGGCTCTGACCTGGGGAGCGGAAGACCTGTCCGCTGATCTCGGCGCCGAGACCAACCGGCTGAGCGACGGCTCCTATGCCGATCCCTACCGCCTTGCCCGATCGCTCACGCTCTTCGCCGCCGCATCCTCGCAGGTCGATGCGATCGACACCGTCTTCACAAACTTCCGTGATGCCGATGGCTTTCGCGCCGAATGCATCGCGGCTCGCCGGGACGGCTTCACCGGCAAGATGGCGATCCATCCCGCGCAGGTCCCGGTCATCAACGAGGTCTTCGCTCCAGCGCCCGAGGAGGTCGCCAAGGCCGAGGCCATCATCGCCCTGTTCGCGGCCAATCCAGGTGTGGGCGTGATCGGGCTCAACGGCGAGATGCTCGATCGCCCCCATCTTGTCAGGGCACAGCGCCTGAAGGGGCGGGCTGAGAAGCTGGGTCGATGAGCCTGGGAAACCGATTCTGAAGAATCGGTTTCCCAGGTTCGATCAGGGAACGCGGATCTGGCGGCAGTTGCGCTGTGTCGAGGACAGGCAATCCTGCGCCTTCCGCGCGCGATCGAGTCCGAAGAGCAGCCAGATTCCGGCGCCAAGCAGCAGAAGCGTGGCGATGATCGCAAGCAGATTGACGGTCATTCGCCAGTCGTCATCCTCGTCCGGCGGCCGCGGCACGGGCCCTGCTCAGCCGCCGGTCGGGCGGATGATCGAGAACAGGTGGTCGACCTCGGCATAGTCCGCATAGCCGCAGCGGGCGATCGGATGGGCCGCCGCCGTGTCGAAACGTCCGTCCCGGACATAGGCGTCATCCATGAAGATCCCGACGACCTGACCCAGCACCATCCAGCGCGGCACCGGCTTGTCGTCGAGATCCTTGAGCTGCTGGATGGAGAGCAGCTTGCACTCGAGCGCGGCCGGGCTGCCGGCGACACGCGGAGCCTTGACGAATCTTGACTCGGCCATTGCGAGCCCGGAATGCTCGTATTCGCTCGCCCCGCGCGGCAGCGGCGCCGATGTCAGGTTCATCTGCTGCGCCAGTGCCTTGGTGACCAGCGAGCAGGTGAACTCGCCCGTCTCCTCGATGAAGGAAACCGCGTCCTTCTTGTCCTCGGAGGAGAACATCACGATGTGCGGCCGCGACGAGACGGCGTTGAAAAAACTGTAGGGCGAGAGATTGATCTCGCCCTTGGCACTCAGCGCCGTGATCCAGCCGATCGGACGCGGCGTCACGATCGCCTTGAACGGGTCGTGCGGCAGGCCGTGGTCCTGGAGCGCGGTCGAGTAGATCATCGGCTCAGGCCCCGTAATTGCTGACGATGTCGGCGAGCACCGGCCGGTCCCGGTCGGCGGGGACGGTTTCGGGCGTGCCGATATGGATGAAGCCTGCCATGCGCTCATCATCAGCGAGGCCGAACGCAGAGAGCACGTCGCGGTCGAACGAAAACCAGTTGGTCAGCCAGGAAGCACCGAAACCCATCGCGTGAGCAGCCACGAGGATGTTCATGCAGACGGCCCCGGCGGAAAGCTCCTGCTCCCATTCCGGAATTTTGACATGAGGCCGCGCACGCGAGACCACGCCGATGATCAGCGGCGCATGGGTCAGGCGCTTCCGCTCGAACGCCACCTTCTCGTCGTCGGCATCAGGATTCCTGGCGCGAAACACCTTTGCGACCACATCGGCGGCCGTCTCGCGGGCAGCGCCCTCGAACAGAACGAAGCGCCACGGCGCAAGCTTGCCGTGATCGGGCACACGCGTGCCAATGGTCAACAGGTCGCGGAGTTGGTCGGCGCTGGGGCCGGGAGCAGACAGGAATTGCGGCGGCACCGAACGGCGCAGCTTGAGCAGGGCGAGCGTATCGGTCATGAGACTTCCGGGCGAGAGAAACGGCCGGCAGAGCCTATGGGGCCGCCAGCGCTATTGGCATCTGAACTAGTGGTTTGCCATGAAGAGGACAAGCAAGCCTGCTCAGACGCGGGCGCAAGGGCGTCAAGGACCATGAGCATGTTTGAATTGGATCGTTTCCAGAGACGGGCCCCGACCAGCGCGCCGTGCGCGCGAATGCTCGCGCGCCTGTCATCGGCTGCCCTCGCGCTGCTCCTCTCCCTAACGGCTGCGATCGCACAGATCGTTCCGCTGTCACCCTCGCCACCGAGTATCCCGGAGATCTCCCCCCCGCCGGCGCCGGGAAGCACCGCGACGGTCGGCTCGGCCAATCTCAGCGCCAGCGCGCAATTCGCTAATGACCGCAAGCCGATCCGCTCCGGCCTCGTCTGGCGCGTCCTCGTCGAGTCCGTCGACGGCTCGCCGCCACGCATCGTCGCCCGCTCGAATGATGCGGAACCGGTGTTCTCCCTCGAGCCTGGCTCCTATGTGCTGCACGCGGCCTATGGCTTCGCCAGCGGCACCAAGCGGGTGGTGCTCGGCCCGCAAGGAACGCGCGAACAGATTCCGATCAGCGCCGGCGGCCTCACCCTCGCAGGCTCGATCGGCGAGACACCGATCCAGGCGGCGCAGCTTTCATTCTCGATCTTCGTGCCGTTGCAGGGGAACTCGGAAGGTCGCCTCGTCGGCAATGCCAAGGCAGGCGAGCTGATCCGCTTGCCTGAAGGCACCTATCACGTGGTCTCGACTTACGGCGATTCCAACGCGATCCAGCGCGCGGATGTGACCGTGGAATCGGGGAAGGTCACCGACGCCACCCTGCACCACCGGGCCGCGCGGGTAACGCTGAAGCTCGTCGCGTCTCCCGGCGGCGAGGCCTTCGCCGGCACCGCCTTCAGCGTGCTTACACCCGGCGGCGACGTCATTCGCGAAGCCATCGGTGCCTTCCCGCAAGTGATCCTGGCCGAAGGCGACTACGTGCTGATTGCACGTCAGGAAGGCCAGATCTTCTCGAAGGACTTCAAGGTCGAGAGCGGACTCGATCGCGATATCGAGGTCATCGCCACGAAGTGAACCCGTCCTCCGCCGGGAGGACCGCAGCCGCAATGCTCAGTTGCTGGCGCTGGGAGCTTCCGCGAGGCCGAGCTTGGCCCCTGTCAGCTCGGCGGCAATCCCGTCCGCGATTCTGACGGCGAGGCAGCGATAGCCCGCATCGACCATATGGAGCCCGTCCATGCCAACGAGTTCCTCGGCCGTGAACTGCTTTGATCTCGCCCAGCTCTTCATGATGCCGTAGCGCGGGAACACCGCAGCACCCTGCTCCTCCGCGACCTTTGCCAGGACAGCCCGGTAGTCGTCATATTTCGGATAGCGCTCTTCGCGCGGCAGCCAAGGCAGATCGATCAGGACGGTGTCGACATCGGCATCGCGGAGCTTGCGAATTCCCTTCCGCAGGATTTTCGCCAGCTTCTCCTCGCCGATGTCGCGGACGGCGTCGTTGACCGCCGTCTGCCAGATCACCAGCGCCGGCTTCTCTTCCAGGACCTCAGTGTCTATCCGCTGCAGCATGTCATAGGCCGACTGGCCGCCAACACCCTTGTTGACGACCTTGACCTCGGCCTCGGGCAGCCGGCGCTTGAGCTCGGCCTCGAGAACCGCGGGGTAACTGTGGCTGATCTCGCTTGCCCCGGCTCCGGCGGTGGCCGACGAACCGAGCGCAACGATGGTGAGCTTGCCTGTGTCCCGAAGAACCCGCTTGGCGGCCGGCAGCATCGGTTGGAAGGGAAACTGGGCTGCTCCCGAACGGCAGCGCAGATCGGCCCGACCGGCAAGCGTCAGGGGCCCGGCCTGAACGGAACTGGTGACAAGTGCGGTCGTCAGGATTGCGGCGCAGAACTGTGCAGCCCGGAAGCCGGCTTCTCTGCGGAACCACGGAGCGCGTTGGACTGATACCACGACAGGAAATTTCCTAGCACTGTCAGTATCGTAATGCCACCGAGACAAACCAGCAACTGAATGCTCAAGGCGAAATAGGTTTCCGCCAGAATGATCTGTCCGATAATCGCGAGGACGATACCGGTGCAAAAGATCTCAAGGGAATGCCGGCCCAATACTGCAAGTCGCCGCCCAACCACTCCGCAAACCAGCGCCGACTGCGCCGGCACGAAACGCACGAAGAGCCAGGTGAGAGCCGCCAGATGCAGCAGGCGGGTCCAGGCCAGATTGGTCTTGTCACTGCCGATCTGCAGGTTCTCGATCCATTCGTTCAAGGCGGTAATGCCAAACGGATTTCCCGCTGAAACCTTGATGATCAGGGCGAGCCCGACAACAGCAAATGCGAGGGCATCGATGATGGCTGACCTCGGCATGACGACGCCCATCTGCACACCGCGGCCGACCACCACGCCGAGCGTGAAGACGAGCTGCCAGGCGAAGGGATTGAAGAACCAGCCCGGCGTACCCGTATTCGGCAGATTCACCTCGAAAGTGACCGCGACCTGCCAGATCAACACCGAACCCAGGAGCGCCAGCGCAGGATTGAAGCGCACGGCCCGATAGATCAGCGGAAAGGCGGCCAGCAGCACGATATAGAGCGGCAGGATGTCGAGATAATTCGGCTGGTAGGTCAGCGTCAGCGCATCCACCAGTGCCGAGAGCGTGTCGTTGAAGAAGGGCTGGATATTGATCGCCTCGATATAGAGCGGGTTCTGGGTGGTCGTTACAGCCCGCGCCACAACCCCGCAGACGATCACGAAAACTGCGATATGGGCGATGTAGAGCGTCCAGATACGGCCGCCGATACGGAGCGCTCCCATGCCGAGACCACGGCGCTCGATGACCGAGCCATAGGCGAGCGTGGCCGAGACGCCAGCCAGGAGAACAAAGATGTCGGCCGCATCCGAGAAGCCGAAATTATGCGGCATCACGGCAGCAACGACGTTTCCCGGCATGTGATTGATGAAGATGACCAGCAGGGCGAGCCCGCGGACGGCATCGATCCGCATGTCGCGTCCCACCGGTCTCGCAGCCAGCGCACCCGCGCCGCGAAGAAGGTAGTGCCCGAAGGACGGGAAATGCGACACCAGCAGCTTCTCCGGAACGCGAGGAACACGGCCATCGGTGTTTCAGGCCAACCACCCGGACCGCCAAGGCCGGGCCAAGCATGAACGGATTCTGCTGATTCCGTTCATCTCACGTTCATATAACGCTATCGATGCGGCCGCCATGGGGAAGCGGGATCACATCTATGTGTCTCCGGAATATGCGCGGAAGATGGCAGCCGTCGCGTGCCTGCTGGAAAGCCGGCGGATCGATCAATCACGACTCCGCGACCGAGCGGGGCTTCGCCGTGAACGCCTTGATTCTATTGATATTCGAACGCGGCCTCGCATTGCCCCAAGGCAATGCCGACGCGAGCCAGCCCTAGAAGGGTGGCTCGGCGTGGACCAGTCTGCCGTCGATCAGCAGCCGCTTGATCGCAGAACTGCCCGAGGGTGCGACGGCCGCAACGACTTCCAGCCTGCTGCGTTCCGTGCGCTCGATCGCGAGCCCGGTCCCTTGCGGCACGAAGTAGCTCTCGAGCCCATAGGCGACACGCATTCCGTTGCGGGTTCGTGAGCAATCAACGGTCCCGTTCTCCGCTCGCGGGCACATGCCAGTGGTGAGCACATGGCCCTCGATCACCACATCCGACCCGCTTGTCGGCGGCCTGATCTTGTAGGCTCCGACCGGCCGGGCGAAGCCATCGGTGCCAGGGGTGAGCTGCACATGGATGGGATCGCCGCGGCTGAAGTCGCGGTCCCCCTGGAGGCCGGCAAGATCGAGCGTGCTGATATCGTAATTCAAGATGACGTAATCACCTCGAAACAGGTCACGCGGATCGATTGGCGCCGTCCTCAACCTCACCTCGCTGCCGGAACGCAGGATGCGGGCTCGGCCTTCGACAAGCATCCCGATCGCGCCGCAGAGCACGATCATCGAGACGAGGGCCCGCAAGGTCGCCGGCACGCGGGCAACGATCCGGTCGGCGACGAGCGCGCCCATCACGCCACCTCCCCCACCGGCCGGGCAAGGCGCGCGAAGAGCCGTCGCGCACCACTGGCAAGCAGCAGCAGCACCGCGCCTGCGATCAGGAAGAACAGCGACTGGTCGAGCAGGCTGCCGATGGTCTGCCAAAGCATGATCAGGATGGCGACACCGAACAATGCCGCACCGGCAACGACCAGACGCCGGACTCCGCCGATCGCTCCGGCGGCAATCAACCCCACGGCGCTCGCAAGGACGAGGCTCGCCACCACGACCTTGCCGGACAGGCGCATCGCACCACCCATCCAGAAGATCGTCGGCACCAAAAGTGCAAACAGGAGAGCGATGCCCAGAGGAACAGCAAAACGCCGCTCGCGCGCCAACGCAACGAAGGCGCACACGCCAGGGACAACGACGGCATAGGCGAGATAGACCGGCCAGCTCGCGTGCCCGCCCCGCGACCAGCTGGAATCGAGGATGCGGATCAGCTCAACATTGAGCACCACCATCAGCCCGAGCAGCCCCCAGGGCAGGCAGGCGCTCAGAAGAGTCGGCCCGCCGCGATCCAGCGCCACCGCACCGAGCACGATATAGGAGGTCGAGAGCGCGAGCCCATAGGCCAGGAGCCAGTAGTCGAAGGAGCCACGCAGCCAGTCACCGGGCACGAGCGCCAGCCAGCACGCGAGCGAGAGGACGGCGACATGATGCACGAGCCGGGCCCGGCGCCCCAATGCCAACCACAGCGCCGGCAGATAGCCGAGCAGGAAATAGAACTGGAGCGAGCCGCCGCTATCCTGCCAGCGCCCCCAGCTCCAGCTTGCCAGAGCGATGAACGCAACGATCAGAGCACCGTCCGAGCGCTGCAGAAACGCGACGGCCAATGCGCCGAGCGCGATCAGGAGCGCCCCCCCCGGCCAATCCGTCGGCAAATGATACATCTGGCCGACCAGAGCGACACCGGCGGCAAAACAGAGGACACCGCAGGTCGAGGCGGCATCAGCACCAAGCTTGGAACCTCGGATCTCGAGGCTGGCTGAAATCCCGAGAGCGACCACGATACTGGCCAGGATCATTGCCAGCTTCGTCAGCCGCGGAATCTCCTCCCAGTTCGCCGCGACGAAGGCTGCAACGCTTGCCGCGATGAGCAACCCGCCCAGCATTCCGAGCAGCCCCGGAAGCCGAAAGCCCCCGTCGCGCCGCAGCGAGCCACGAATTGCGGTCGCACTGTCGGAGCTGACAAGCCCCTCAGCGACCCAGCGACTCAAATCGGCTTCGAGCCGCTTGCGATAAGATCCCGTCAGCATCCCCGGCACTCTGGCATGCGGAGCCCGGATTTGGCGAGCCCCGCATGAACGAGCGTCTTCAGGATGCTGCCATCTCGGCCCTGCGGCGAACCAGATCCGGAGGCATCGCCTCGGTCGTGAAGGCCACGAGTGCCTCGTCCAGGCTCATCACCGTCTGCTGCTGGCTGCCGAGACGGCGCACGGTCACCGTGCGCTCCTCGGCCTCGCGCTTGCCGACGGCCAGAATCACCGGGACCTTGGCAAGCGAGTGCTCCCGCACCTTGTAGCTGATCTTCTCGTTGCGAAGATCGGCACGTGCCCTGAGACCCTGGTTCATACAGGCAATCGTGACCTGCTCGGCATAGGCATCCGCCTCGGAGGTGATCGGACAGACCAGGATCTGTTCCGGCGCGAGCCAGAGCGGAAAATGGCCGGCATGATGTTCGATCAGGATGCCGGTGAAGCGCTCCAGCGAACCGCAGATCGCGCGGTGCACCATGCTCGGCGTCTTCTTCTCGCCATCGGAGCCGATATAGAAGGCGCCGAAGCGCTCCGGCAGGTTGAAGTCGACCTGTGTCGTGCCGCACTGCCAGTCGCGCCCGATCGCATCGCGAAGGACATACTCGAACTTGGGGCCGTAGAAGGCGCCCTCACCCGGGTTGATCTCCGTCTTGATCCGGTTGCCGGATTGCCGGGCGATCAGATCCAGCACCTTCGTCATCACGTCTTCGGCGTGGTCCCACATCGCATCGGTACCGACGCGCTTCTCCGGACGGGTCGAAAGCTTGATGACGAGATCGTCGGTAAAGCCGAAATCGGCATAGACCGAGAGGATCAGGTCATTGATCTTCAGACACTCCGCCGCCAGGTCGTTTTCAGCGCAGAAGATGTGCGCGTCGTCCTGCGTGAAGCCGCGCACACGCATCAGCCCATGCAGCGCGCCAGAGGGCTCATAGCGATGGACCGCGCCGAACTCGGCGAGCCGGATCGGCAGGTCGCGATAGCTCTTGAGCCCATGCTTGAAGATCTGGACATGGCCGGGGCAGTTCATCGGCTTCAGCGCGAACATGCGCTGGTCCTTCTCCGGATCATTCGGATGCTCGAGCGCGCCGGCCGATTTCACCGCGAACATGTTGTCCTGATACCAGCCCCAGTGGCCTGAGGTTTCCCAGAGCGACTTGTCGAGGATCTGCGGCGCATTGACCTCCTCGTAATCGGCGGCGAGCCGCCGGCGCATATAGGCGATGATCTCCTGGAACAGGCGCCAGCCCTTCGAGTGCCAGAAGACGACGCCCGGCCCTTCCTCCTGGAAATGGAACAGGTCCATTTCCCGGCCGAGCTTGCGGTGGTCGCGCTTCTCCGCCTCCTCGATCTGCTTGAGATGCGCGTCGAGCTCCTCCTGCTTGGCGAAGGCGGTGCCGTAGATCCGCGTCAGCATCGGATTGTTGCTGTCACCGCGCCAATAGGCGCCAGCCACCTTCATCAGTTTGAAGGCGTTGCCGACCTTGCCGACCGAGGTCATGTGCGGCCCGCGGCAGAGGTCGATCCAGTCACCCTGAGCGTACATCTTCAGGGTCTGGTCTTCCGGGATCGCATCGACGAGCTCGACCTTGAAGGCCTCACCCTTGTCGCGGAAGAATTGCTTGGCCCTGTCGCGGCTCCACTCTTCCTTGGTGAAGGCTTTGTCGCGCGCGATGATCTCGCGCATCTTCTTCTCGATCGGCGCGAAATCCTCTGGAGAGAACGGCTCGTTCCGGAAAAAATCGTAGAAGAAGCCGTTCTCGATCACCGGGCCGATGGTGACCTGCGTGCCGGGATAGAGTTCCTGCACGGCTTCGGCGAGCACGTGGGCGCAATCATGGCGGATCAACTCGAGCGCGCGCGGATCCTCGCGGTTGAGGAACTCGATCTTCGCATCGCGGTCGATTGCATCGCCGAGATCGACGACGGTGCCGTCGAGCGCCATGGCGACGGTGCGCTTCAGCAGAGAGGGGGAAATGCCGCCGGCAATCTCCTTTCCGGTGATGCCGGAAGGAAACTCGCGCGTGGCGCCATCAGGAAAGGTCAGGGAGATCGTCATCGATCGCGCTCCTGCTCACTCGGGGAAACGAACCCCGTAAGCCAAGGCCGGATACTGTTCGGGGAAACGCGTGAAGACCCGCATCCGGTTCAAGGGCTTCACGCTTTGCGAAGCGCCGAGTGGGATCGAGCCGATTTCGCCCGCCTCGCCTATACCAGCCGGCAGCCGCAGGCAATCGATGTAGCAGGATCACTCGTCGAGCGGAGGCGGGGCATTCACGCCGCGCCAGCGACCATAGGACCAGGGCTGGTACCAGGCGGAGTTCGGCGGCAATTCCTCGCAGACGAGATCGATGCCGCTGGTGCCGAGCGGCGTACAGCGGCAGATCCGCGCGGCACCGATCCAGCCACCGCGCCAGAGCCCGAAGCGCTGGATCGCCTCATCCGTGTAACTCGAGCAGCTCGGCCAATGCCGGCATTGGCGTCCAATCAGCATCGAGATGCTCAGCTGGTAACCGCGGATCAACCAATGCGCGCCAGAACGTGGTGCACGCGCAAAAAGACGTGACAACACGCGCACCGATGTCATTTCATCATTCTTCGTCATTACCTGTTTCATTTTGAGATTCGCTCATGCTTTGCTCCGCTCCGCGATCGGCCTCCCGTTTCCGCACCGGCGCGACCTCCATTCTGGTTCCCGCTGCCTTGCTTTTGTCGCTGACATCAGCGCCTGCCCAGCAGCGGAACAGCCTCCTCTGGCTTGAGCCCGGCAAGATCGATGTCGCCAAGATCATCGGCCTGCCCCCGGCAATGAACTCGCCCGAGCACAGGAAGGAGTTCGAAGAGGTTCTTCAGATCACGCTGAATCGGACGCCGGAGCGCGAGAAAGCCGCGATCGCGGATCAATATCAGACGCTCAATCGCTTTCTCGAAGGCATGGGAATCGACGCCCACCTCTCCGAGCACCGCGAGGTTCGCCTGCTTTTTCGCGAAGCGAATATCGAACTCGGCATCGTGCTCCTCAGCGTGCGCCGCCTGACGTCGCGGACGCGGCCCTTTGCGATGTGGAACAAGGTCAGGGTCAAGCCCTGCCCCGGCGGCAGGCCGGAAGGGACCTCCTTCCCCGCCGGCCATGCCGCGACTGCCGCACTCTATGCCGCACTGCTCAGCGATGCTGCCCCGGAGCTGAAGGACAAGTTCGCGGAGCGCGTCACAAGCTATGGCGAGAGCCGGCTGGTTTGCGGCTTCCATTATGCCAGCGACCTCGTGGCGGGCGAGAAGGTCGGCCGACACGTTGCCGATGCGCTTCTGGCGGACCGAGCCTTCAGGCAGCGCTTCGACGAAACACGTCCCGAAATCCGAAAGTCGCTGGGGCTCACCTGAGCGCCGCAACCTTGGCTGCCGGCGCCGCGGTCTCGCGCGCCGCCTCGATCTGACCGATCGCGTCGACCACGGCATCGAAGGTCAGCATGGTCGAGGCATGGCGTGCCTTATAGTCGCGCACCGGCACCAGAACGGCGAGATCGCTCCACTTGCCGGCGGGCGGCTCGGCATTCTCCTTCAGGATCGCACGCGCCTGCTCGCGAACCGCGCGAAGTTCGCCGGCCGTGGACCCGATGACCTGGCGCGCCATGATCGAGGAGGACGCCTGCCCAAGCGCGCAGGCTTTGACGTCATGCCCGAAGCCGGTGACGACATCGCCGTCCATCGTCAGATCGACGGTGACGGTGGAGCCGCACAGCCTGGAATGCGCGGTCGCAGTCGCGTCCGGCGTCGGCAATCGCTCGAGCAGCGGGATGTTTCCTGCCAGTTCCAGGATGCGTTTGTTGTAGACGTCGCTCAGCATGACTTGGTCCTCGCCGGCTCTGGAATGACCGGCGCGCGGTTCCAATATAGGGTGGAACGCCTGCGTGCGGGAGATGGGTGGCGCCCGATGATGCCGCAGGAGCAGAACTTGTCGCAATTCTTACGAGGCGACGCGATGTCACGGCGACCCGCCGAATCTGCATCGCTAGGCCTTGGGACACGAACCGTAACGGGAGGCACCACATGATCCCTGTGGTTAAGTCCTTGTCCGTCGAGAGGGCTCTCAGCCCCTCCGCTGACAAGTTTCCAGACAGGCGTCCGACCCAGGAGCAGGCCGAGGAGGCTGTGCGTACCCTCCTTCTGTGGGCGGGCGACGACCCCTCCCGCGAAGGCCTGCTTGAAACGCCGCAGCGCGTCGCCAAGGCCTACAAGGAATTCTACAGGGGCTACTCCGAAAATCCCGACGAGATCCTCGACCGGGTCTTCGAGGAGGTCGACAACTATCAGGACATGGTCCTCGTCCGCGACATCCCGTTCCATTCGCATTGCGAGCACCACATGGTGCCTTTCGTCGGCAAGGCGCATATCGGCTACTACCCCGCGAAGGGCGTTGTCGGCCTGTCGAAGCTGGCGCGCATCGTCGATGTCTACGCTCGGCGCCTCCAGACCCAGGAGGCCATGACGGCGCAGATTGCCCGGATCATCGACAAGGCGCTCGAACCGCGCGGCGTCGCCGTTCTGGTGGAGGCCGAGCACATGTGCATGTCGATGCGGGGCGTGCTGAAGCAAGGTTCATCGACGCTGACCACGCAATATACCGGCGTGTTCAAGGACCCTGCCGAACAGGTCCGCTTCTTCACCATGGTCAAGTCACCTGGCCTGTAAGATTGGCGCGACGCGGCATTGGCGATAACCACCGCCACCATGATAAGGGGCGCCTCGCGAGATGCGCCCTGTCCTGCTGCGGAGCCGCCAATGTTCAGCTTCCCCGTTTTGTCCGACAAGCATGCGCTCGAGGAAGGCACGACGCTGGCGCCGCGCTTCGACACCAGCGGCCTCGTCACCTGCGTGACGACCGACGCCGAGACGGGCGAACTCCTGATGGTCGCCCATATGAACGCCGAAGCCCTTCAACGCAGCATCGCGACGGGGGAAGCCTGGTACTGGTCGCGCTCGCGCAAGGAGCTCTGGCACAAGGGCGCCACCTCCGGACAGGTCCAGACCATCCTCGAGATGCGCGTCGACTGCGACCAGGATGCCATTTGGCTGAAGGTGAAGGTCGCGGGCGATGGCGGGTGCTGCCACACGGGCCGGCACTCGTGCTTTTACCGGGTGAAGCCGCTGCGCGATGCCGCAGTCGAACCTCTCACCTTGCTCGCCACGTGATGCAGGGCCGCGTTGGCAATCCTTTCACCAATCTAACATTTTTCTGTCAAATCCGCTTGTTAGGCGCAACCGTCGCGCGTGTGATTCAGGTTCTCCTCACTTTCTCGCGAGACGATGATCCACCCGCGGAGGGTCGGGATCATGTTATGGGATGGTATTGCTCGACGGGCCTTTGGAATGGGCGGCGGCGTGGCCTCTATGAATGACCTTAGTATCGAACCGCTGCTGCGGCGCAGCAGCAGACCAAGGATCGGCCTTGCTCTCGGTGGTGGAGCTGCGCGCGGCTGGGCCCATATCGGCGTAATCGAGGTCCTGACGGAAGCGGGCTTCGCGCCCGATGTCATTGCCGGAACATCGATCGGCGCCGTGGTCGGCGGCTGCTTTTCCGCGGGAAAGCTGCCGGCGCTGACCGAATTCGCGATGGGCCTGACCAAGCGCCGTGTCGTCGGACTGATGGACTTCCACATCGGTGGCGCGGGCCTCATCTCCGGGGGTCGCCTGAAGCGCCTGCTTGAACGCGACCTTGTCGGCATCCGCATCGAGGCCCTGCCGCAGCGCTTCGTCGCAGTGGCGACAGAACTCGGCACGGGCCACGAAATCTGGCTGACCCATGGCCCACTCGTCGAGGCCCTGCGTGCCTCCTACGCGCTGCCCGGCGTCTTCGATCCGGTGAAGCTCGGCGGGCGCTGGTTGATGGACGGCGCCCTGGTCAACCCTGTGCCAGTCACCGCCGCACGCGCGCTTGGCGCCGATGTCGTGATCTGCGTCAACCTCAACAGCGACCTCTCGGGACGCGGCACCACCATCCAGAACCACAGCTCGGATCCGGACCCCGAACCCCTGCCCGAGCTCGACATTCGCCCGACTTCGCGCTGGCTGGACGGCATCAGCGGTGCGGCACGGCGCATGCGCGGCTTCCTGGGCCGCGCCAGCAACGATCAGCCCGGGCTCGCCGGCGTGATGGTCGATGCCTTCAACATCACCCAGGATCGCATCTCGCGCTCGCGGCTGGCCGGCGATCCGCCCGACGTCATGATCGGGCCCAAGCTCGCCAAGGTCGGCCTGTTCGATTTCCATCGGGCCGAAGAGGCCATGGAACTCGGCCGCGTCGCCGCACGGCGCGCGCTCGACGAGATCGCGGCCATGGTCGCGAGCAATCACATCGCGGCCGACTGATCCGGGCTGCTCGCTCTGCAGGGCAGACCGGCCTCAGGCCATCGCGATGTAATCCCGCATGGCCCGGCTCTCGGCCTCGATCTCGGCGACACGGTGCTTCACGACGTCCCCGATCGAGACGATCCCCGTGACCCGCCCGTTCTCAAGCACCGGAACATGGCGGAAGCGGCCCACCGTCATCAGCTCCATCAACTCATCAACGCTGGTCTCATGGCGGCAGGTAACGACCTTGGCCGTCATGATCCGCGAGACCGGGCTCTCCAATGCGGCCGTCCCAGTTTCGGCAAGAGCGCGGATGATGTCTCTTTCGGACAGGATTCCGAGCAAGCTGCCGTCGGCGCCAGCGACCACGACTGCGCCGATACGCTTCTCGCCAAGCGTGCGGATTGCCTCGGCGAGCGTACGATGCGGCTGCACCGAGATGACATCGTGCCCCTTGTTACCGAGAATCTGCGCGACGTTCATGAACGCGTTCCTCCTGTTTGGCGCACCATCGCCCTGGCGCGCGAAATCAACGGGAGCGTTGCCCGGCCGATGACGGGTCAAGTCGCCAAAGAGGCCGTCGCAAGCCCTTCGCAGAACCGGGAGTGTGGGCGAAGACCGGGGCGACGGCAAGGCGAATGGCGCGAAGCCGCGGGCAGATTGGCGGCTTCGGGCCCCCTCAGCGCCGTACCGCGCCGCGATCGAGCGGCGGGAACAGCAGCAGTCCGACGAGAAAGCCGCCGATATGCGCCTCCCAGGCAATGCTGGTGTCCTCGCCCAGGATCGGAACCAGCCCGGCGCCGAACAGGAAATTCGTGGCGAACCAGATCACGATGAAGATCAGGGCGCGTGGATTGCGCCAGAGATGCCCGAAAGGTTCCGCAGGAATCGAGCGCACCACGGCGTCATCCGCCAACCCACCAAAGCGCAAGCCAGGTGCGAAGACGAAGCGGATCGCGGCGGCAGTCGCCCCTGAAACGGCCGCCGAGGCGCCAACCAAAGGCAGCACATCGAGATCGCGTGACCACCAGTGCAGCAGAGCGCCGCCGATCGTCGAAAGCGCCATCAGATTGAGAAAGCGCCCGGTTCCGAGGCGACGCGCCACCGGACTGCCGAAGGCCGCAAGCCAGACGACATTTGATAGCAGATGCACCCAGGAGCCGTGCAGCAGACCATAGGTGAGCAAGGTCCAGAGGCGTGGGCCGCCATCGGCAATCAGCAACCGCACAAGCTGCAACCGGTCCGCCAGATCCTGCCCGGCCATCCTTTGCGTCAACTCGGCGAGCATGTCCTGCGCACGGCTGGGGTCGAGCCAGAGGCTCAGCCGTGCCGGCACGAAAGCGAGCCAGGACATCAGGACGAAGTCGTCATATTCCGACAGCACGGAGCGCCCGGCCTGGATCAGCGCGAGTGCGGCGATCAGCCAGACGACGGCGGATGGCAGGTTCAGGATCGGTTCGCGCTCTGGCGGGGCCGACGGGCCGGCAGGAATCTGGGACATGCTACGCAACCCTTGCCGAAGCTGCACCTGCGACGCAAGCCGGCCGATGCTTCCTTTTGCGCGGGCCGAATGAAAAAGGGGAGAGCCACCGGCCCTCCCCCTTCTCGGCTGTGGCCCTGCCGCTGCGCGAAGCATCGGCAGCACGGTCACGCCCCCCATTCACCCCGAATGACCCCAGGGCCCACCTCGCGGCCGGCCCTTGAATTGGCTTGCATTTGATAAGCATTTTAACGGGTTATCCACAATGCTAAGATTTCGTTAACCCTAACGAGCCTGCGCCCGTCGCCCTGTCCGCCCCCCATGGCAAGACGGCATGCCCACTGCGTCTCGCGATTCGGCAGGGACCGAAACGTCCCGCGCTCTGACGAATATGTGTCCTTACGACACGTATTCGGACTTGCGGCGTACGCAGACAGGACAGGATGTCAGAATGAAAAACATGAGCACCCGCCTTGTGTTCGATTACTGGGACGTGCTGCGCGGCGAGCGTTCCGCGCCGGAACGGGGCGAGATCGAGCCAGGTGCGCTGCGTCATGCCCTCGCCGACACGTTCGTTCTCGAGAATGAGCCGATCGGGCCCGTCTTTCGGCTGGCCGGCACGCGGCTCTGTGCGCTCTTCGGCAGCGAACTGCGCGGACGCGCCTTTGCCGCACTCTGGCCGGACGTGGAAGCCCAGGGCGAAATGCGCCGCCTCGTGCAAACCGTGATGGATGAATCCGCCGGCGCCGTCGCTGGCCTCTCGGCCGAGACCATGAACGGCTCTCCGGTCTATCTCGAACTGCTGTTGCTGCCGCTGCGCTATCGCGGTCGGACCCATGCACGCGTTCTCGGGGCGCTCTCGCCCGCCCTGACGCCGGAATGGCTTGGGCTCGACACCTTGGCCTCCATGCGCATGATCTCGCTCCGGATGCTGTGGCCGTCGGCCCATAGCCAGCGTGCGCCTGAACCCGTTGCACGCGTCATGCCGCCAAAATTCCTGGTCCTTCCGGGCGGCAGAAACTGAAGATCTAACGTATCGTTAACCCTCCCGCCGCTAGGGTCGGCCCAAATCAGGCTGATCCGATGCTTAGTGCGCAGCACACCTCCCGTCCGGCCATCCGCCCTGTCGAGCGCAGGCGGCATCAGCGTATGAAGGTCGTGCTGCTCGGACGCTACATGCTTCCGAACCGCATGGAATACCCTTGCCAGACGGTCGACATCTCCCCGGGCGGCCTGCATCTCGTCGCCCCCGCCAAGGCCCATCCCGGCGAGCGGGTCATCGTCTATCTCGAACATCTCGGCCGTATTGAGGGCATTGCCGTCCGCACCACGCTGGAAGGCTTCGCGATGACCATCACCGCGACCAGCCGCAAGCGCGAGAAATTCACCGCCCAGCTGACATGGCTGGCCAATCGCGATGAACTGGGACTGCCGGAGGATCGGCGTCACGAGCGCATCATTCCGCGCAATCCCCGCTCGATGCTGACGCTCGATGACGGTTCGGAGCACGTCGTGCGGGTGATCGACATCTCGTTGTCGGGCGTCGCCTTTTCAACCGAGCAGCAACTACCGATCAACACGCCGGTCAAGATCGGCGGCACGGCAGCCAAGGTCGTCCGCCGGTTCGATGGCGGCTACGCGGCGGAGTTCCGCTTCCCACTCTCTGCCGATGTGCTCGACGAGAATCTCGAGCTCTGATCCGGGCGGCCCATCGCCCCCTCTCTCTTTCAAGACATCGTCTCATGCATGACGCCCGGGCGTCAGCGTGGTCTGGCTGTTTCGGGACCTAGGCCGGGGTGTCAGCCCGTCGATGTCTCAACGTGCGGCGTCGGGGCGACGCGCTGAAATCCAAGCGCCATGCCGGAGCGCCCCCCACATGGGCTCGTCTACGGATTCCGGCCGTACGCCTCGCCTGAGCGGAGTGTGACATGAGGGACAGCTCGCTGCCCTCAGTCGGGGGCGCGCCTCGTCGCGTTTCCCCACAGCGTTAATGAAACCTGCCCACAACATTCAGACCTGCCACAGTTAACGAATCGAGAACGCAGCGCTCACATTTCTTACTTCGGCATTTGGCGTTGATTTATACTGTCAGATGATCCGAATACGTAGCGCCTGATTACATAAAATTGCTTGTTTCCATTTCAAGCGACGTCCATCTGCCTCACGCATCGTCTGCCCCAGGGACAGGAAAGGGGACGACATGCTTTCTATTCATCGGGGTACAGTTCTGGCTGCGCTGATCGCAGTTGCTGGAATTTCATCGGTTCAGGCCCAACAGGTTGCGGCTCTACCGGCCGCCGCCATGCCGATTGCAGCTTCGGGCGATGCCCGGGCGCCTTATGCCTGGACGGATTTCTGCAAGCGCAATCCGGTCGAATGCGCGGTCAATACTCAGGAGCCCGAGCGTGTCGAGATGACGCCAAAGCTCTGGAAGACGATTATTGCTCTCAACAACAAGACAAATCGGGAGATCGAAGCGATCACGGACCAGGACCACTGGGGCGTCGTCGATCGCTGGGACATCCCGACCGACGGCAAGGGCGACTGCGAGGATTACGCCCTGCTCAAGCGCAAGCGTCTTGCCGAAGCCGGTGTGCCCCGTCGCGCCATGTTGATGACCGTCGTGATCGACGAGGAAAATGCCGGCCACGCCGTGCTGATGATCCGTACGGATCGCGGTGATTATGTGCTCGACAACAAGCGCAACGCGATCCTGCCGTGGAGCCAGACCGGCTACGTCTACGTCAAGCGCGAGTCGCAGTATCAGACGGGTTGGACCTCGCTCGGCGGACTCTCGACGCCGACTGTCGCTTCGGCTCGCTGAAGACGAACAAGATTGGCCGCAGCACCAGGCTGCCGCGGCCACATGGACGGCGAGGCTCGGTCACGTCCCCACCCCACCCCGTCCCCAGGCCGGGTTTCGCCATAGGGCCGACGCTTCCCCCCGAGGCGTCGGCCCGTCTCGTTTCCGGCCCTGGCCGGTGCGGTTGGATGATCGGACCAGATATCGTACCCGGACCGAGGATCTGAACTTCTGCGTGTGCGCCGGCCTTCCTGAAAACCGCAATCCGCCCTTCGGGCCGCTGCTTCAGCCGATCTGCTTGAGCCCGACGGCAAACTGCTTCCAGCGCGCGACATAGGCACGGGCCGAGCCTGCAATGCCGGCAATCGCCGCCTCGTCGAGCGTGCGGATGGCGCGGGCGGGAGACCCGACGATCAGCGAGTTCTCCGGAAACTCCTTGCCCTCGGTCACGAGAGCATTGGCGCCGACCAGGCTGTTGCGGCCGATTTTCGCGCCGTTCAGTACCGTCGCGCCCATCCCGATCAGGCTGTTCTCTCCGATGATGCAGCCATGCAGGATCGCCCGGTGGCCGATGGTGCAGCCGGCTCCGACGCGCAGCGGCGAGCCCATATCGGTGTGCAGGACGCAGCCCTCCTGGATATTGCTGCCTTCGCCGATTTCGATCCATTCATTGTCGCCACGCAGCACTGCGCCGAACCAGATTCCGACGCCGGCTGCGAGCTTCACCCTGCCGATCACATGCGCATCGGGCGCAAGCCACCACTGGCCTGCGGCGGGGCATTCGGGGGCAGTCCCGTCGAGCGAATAGAGCGGCATGGGCGGATCATCCTTCTGCAAACCTGCCGCGAGGATTGCAGGTCGGCCGGCCGCCCCGTCAAGCGCCGCCGACGTAATGCAGCAGGTCGAGCACCACGCGCCCCGAGGCGACGCTCCAGAGAGACGCCGCCATGCTCGCCAGCATGACGAAGGCAAAGGGCCGGCCATCGCTGCGGCGGCCCCTCACGGTATTGCGAAGGATGAGAAACGGCGCGCTGAAGACGACGACCGGCACGCTCGCGACCGCGGCCAACCCTCCCGTCTGCAGCAGTTGAAAATCAGCACGCTTCTCGGTGAACAGCTCGAAGGCGCTCGCCATCAGCCCGGCAAAGGCAAAGCCGATGAACAGGGACTGGAGTGCCTCGACGGCAGCGGGTTCGATACGCAACGTCACGGCTCCGGGCGAGAACGCACCTGCACTGTGCCGCATGGTTTACGAAGTGTGAAGAAATCTCGTTAGCGATGGTTAACCCTTGCGCCGCGCGGCAATCCTCGCGCAATCCGCATGGTTTACGGAGCATTAAGGCGCGTCTGATTCAGTCACTGGCACCTGTTATCGAGGTGCTTGGATCTTGACCGCATACGCGCACCATTCGCCCCAACGCGCCGCCGGCCTCACGACCGTGGTCCGCGCACGCCTGAATCGGCCGCCGCCGCCCCTGCCTCGCGCTGACGGCGCGCTCT
The DNA here is from genome assembly GCF_056396065.1 of Allobosea sp. 05T433. NCBI lineage: Bacteria > Pseudomonadati > Pseudomonadota > Alphaproteobacteria > Hyphomicrobiales > Alloboseaceae > Allobosea > Allobosea sp. 05T433. The sequence continues at coordinate 39,557 of NZ_JBFTKS010000010.1, forward strand.
GGAAGGCGGCCGGCGCGATCCTGCTGGTTGCCGCCGCAGCAACCGGATACGCTCTCTACGGCCATCGCCTGGCGGCAGCTCCTGTGACCCAGCACCAGCCGGCGCGCGTCGGCCAGGTCTCGCTTCTGGTTCCCCAGGATCTGGCCGGCTCCGAACAGGAAGACAGCGAGCGGGTGGTCGGCATGACCCGGCTGCGTCTCGACTGGCCGAGTTTCGGTCCCGTGACCGCCCAAAGCCGACGCAAGCTACTGGTCACGTTGAGCCCGCCCGACAAGGTCAACGAGCCGGCGACACAGCTCTCGGTCTATGCCCGCTTCCTGACTCCGACGGTCTGGTCCAATCCGGGCGGGCTTGTCGTACGCGGGTTCCGCAAGGGCTCACCCTATGAGGGCGACGAGCTCTACGTTTCGGTCCCGGATGGGCGAGGCTTTGCAGCGCGCTGCCCGGTGAACACCGGCCCCGCCCCTCTCGACGAACTCTGCCGCGTCACCTTCCGGCATCGCGGACTTGACGTGAACATCCGCTTCCCGCGCGCCGTCATCGCCGACTGGGAGCTGATGGTCGGCGGCGTCAGGCGCACCATCGATGGGATGATGCGCTGAGCCGCTGATGGCCCTCAGCCTTCGAGATCGACGTCGAGGATCGCCATGGTGAAGTTGAACGAGCGGTCGCCATCCTCGTCGTCGACATGGATGATGCCGATGAACTCTTCACCCAGATAAACCTCGGCGGAATCGGTCTTCTTCATGCGCGCCCGCACGCTGATGCCATGATTGGCGAAGGTGCGCCGAAGATAGGCTTCGAGCTTGGCGAGTTCTGTCTTGTCCACTGGTTGGTCCTTTCAGAGTGGCGGGACGGATGCCATGGCCGGGCTGCGAGGGCAAGCGAAACGCTGTCACGCCCGCGTTCAACCTGAGATCCGGGCCTCGCGCTGCGTCACGCTCGCATGGCAGCGCTTGCTCCTGCATATCTGCCGCCCTCGCGGTGATCGTGCCATGTTCCATCCCCCACATCGCCAATGATGGATTGCCCGATGACGCCCTGGCTGCCCGCTGCCCTGAATTATGTCTCGAGCTGGCTCGAATTCCAGCGCCGCCATCACGATCAGCCGGGCTGCGCCGTGGCCATCGCGAGCGGCCAGAAGATCGTCCTGGAGGCTGCCTTCGGCAGCGCCGACATCGAGACCGGAGAAGCGTTGACGCCGCGCCACGGCTTTCGCATCGCCTCGCATTCCAAGACGTTCACGGCAGCCGGGATCCTGCGACTGGTCGAGGCGGGCCGCATCAGGCTCGATGACAAGGTCGGCAGCTTTGTCACCGGCCTGCATCCTGACGTCGCCGCCGTGACCCTGGCGCAACTGCTCTCGAACAGCGCCGGCCTGACCCGAGATGGCGCCGACAACGGCCAGTTCTTCGACCGCAGGCCCTATCTCAGCAAGGACGAGCTGCTCGCCGATCTCTCGGTTGCGCAGCCCTTTCCGCCCTCGCAGCGCTTCAAATACTCGAACCATGGCTTCGGCCTTCTCGGCCTCGTCATCGAAGCCGTGACGGGCCAGGCCTATCGTGACTGGATTGCCGCCGAGGTCGTCGCACCTGCGCAACTCAGCGAAACCCGCCCTGATATCGGGCTCTGGGCAGACCGCCCCATGGCCAAGGGTCATAGCCCCAGAATGCCTCTTGGGCGCAGGGTGGTCATTCCCGGAGACAACCCCGGACACGCCATGACCTCCGCCGCCGGCTTCGTGGCTACTGCCGCAGACGTCGCGCGTTACTTCGCGCAGCTTTCACCGCAGGCAGAGCGCAGCATCCTGTCTGCGCTCAGTCGCCGCGAGATGAGCCGCCGTCTCTGGCCCGACGACGAAGCCAGTCTTGGCCGCCATTACGGCCTTGGCACGATTTCCGGCGGACATGGCGACTGGAAATGGTTCGGCCATTCCGGTGGTTTCCAGGGCTTCATCACCCGTACCGTCGTCCTGCCGAAGCAGGACCTGACGATCTCGGTCCTGACCAATGCCATTGACGGGTTGGCCCATCAATGGCTCGACGGCATCCTCCACATCGTCCGGACATTTTCCGATGAAGGTGGCCCCTCACCCGAGACCGAAGGCTGGGTTGGGCGCTGGTGGAGCATCTGGGCCTGCGGCGATCTCGTCCCCGTCGGCAACAAGGTGCTCTGCGCCAGCCCGGCCCTCTTCACGCCCTTTCTCGACGCGGGAGAGATCGCGGTCGAGGCTCCTGACCAGGGTCGCCTGAGCAAGGCGTCGGGCTTCAACAGCCCGGGTGAGACAGCACGCCTGGTCCGCGACAGCACCGGCGCAATCGAGTCGATCTGGCTCGGCGGCGCGCATCTCGTCTCCGAGGCTGCGCTGCGCGCCGAGATGCTTGATCGCTATGCGAAGCGCAGCGGCTAGCTCATCGCCCCGGGTCTCGTATCCGGTCCGATGAGCTGATCCTCCGTGTTTGCATCGGTCCGAAACCGCGTTCGACGCTTCGGGCCGGCGCATGAGGTTTCGGCGCCGGTACGCACCTGCCCGCCGGCCGCCACTCGTCAGCGCATGAAGTGCAGCTTCGTGAAGCGGCTGCGCAAGGCCGTGACATCCCGTGCAACGGCCTCGGCGGGCCGAGCTCCGCTCAGACCTTCAGCGATATAGCCGGCGAGCTCCGGCATGTCGGCAGCTGTCATGCCGAAGCGCACGATCTCGGGCGTCCCGAGCCGCAGGCCGTTGACATCGCCTGCGACGGGCGCGATCGGCAGGCCGATCCCGCAACTCAGGATGTTGACCTCGCGCAGCCGTTTCGCGGCCGCCTGCCCGCCGCCGTAGGGGGCCGCCTCGATGGCGAACTGATGCGATGTCGTGATGCCGCGATCGCGCGCGAAGACCGGGACCTGCCGTTCGACAAGGGCATCGGCCAGCGCCTTCGCGGTCTGCGCCATCATCTGCGCATAGGCGCGGCCATGCGCCTTCCAGTCGAGCAGCGTAATGGCGAGAGATGCCGATTTTGCCGCGTCGAAATTGGCGGTCAGACCGGGATAGGCGATGGCATCGAGCTTCCTGGCAAGGTCGGCGTCATTGGTGACGATCAGGCCCGAAGGCGGACCGCCCAGGCTCTTGTAGGTGCTCATCGTCATCAGATGCGCTCCCTCCTGCAGTGGTTGCTGCCAAGCATGGCCGGCGATCATGCCGGACATATGGGCGGCATCGAACAGCACGATCGCTCCGACCTCGTCCGCGATGGCGCGGATCTCGCGGATCGGATGCGCGAACAGGTTGAGGCTGCCGCCGATGCTGATCAGCTTCGGGCGGAGACGCAATGCGTCCTCACGCAGCCTGCCGAGATCGACCGTGTAGTTCAGCGCGTCGACCGGCGCGGGATGGGTGATGACGCCGTAAAGCCCGGCCGCGCCAGCGCCATGATGAGTGACATGCCCGCCGATATCGCCCGGTGGAGCGATGATGCAGTCCCCCGCCTTCGCCACCGCCATGAAGGCATAGAGATTGGCGATGGCACCCGACGGCACCCGGATTTCTGCGTAGCGGGCACCAAAGACCTGTGCCGCGAGCTCCGCGGCAATGATCTCGATCTTCTCGATCGCCTCGAGCCCCATCTCATATTTGTCGCCGGGGTAACCGAGCGAAGGCCGCGCGCCCAGGCCGGCCGAGAGCGCCGCCTCCGCTTTCGGGTTCATGATATTGGTTGCGGGGTTGAGATTGACGCAATCGCGCTCGTGGATCGCGCGGTTCTCCGTCGTCAACGCCTGGATCGACCGCTCGGTCGCATCGAGATCCTGCAGGGCGACGGTCTCGGCGACCGTGAGCACGTAGTCCTCGCTTGCCGCTGGCACCCAGTCGCGCCTGCCCAACGCCGCCATGTCCGTTTCTCCATCCGGTCGAACCGCAACGCGCGGTACGCCGTGATTGGAGCCGTTTGCCGCAGGTGGCGCAAACGAGTTATCGTCGCCGCAAGACAGAGAAAATCTAAGGCTCCGACAGGTCGCCATGCCCGTGACGCCACCACGCCCCCGTCTGCCCCCACTCAACGCGCTACGTGCCTTCGAGGCCGCCGCGCGCTGCGAAAGTTTTGCCAAGGCAGCAGAGGAACTCGGAGTGACGGCTGGCGCGGTGACGCAGCAGATCCGACAGCTGGAGGCAGCGCTCGGGGTCCAGCTGTTCCGGCGGTTGCCACAAGGTGTCGCCTTGACGCCGGCTGCCCGTGCGGCGCTGCCGCGCCTCAGCCGCGGCTTTGATCTGCTGGCATCGTCGATGCTGGAACTGGGCGGAGGGCATGAGAGCCGCACGCTCACCATCGCCGCCCTGCCCTGCATCGCCCAGCTATGGCTCTCACCGCGTCTTGCCGGGCTTCAGCAAGCGTTCCCCGGATTGCAGGTCTCGGTCTCGGCCATGGAGCAACCACCGAACACAAGGCACGAGCTTTGCGACATCGCAATCTTCTATCTTGGGGATGGCAAGGCCGCTCCATCGGCGCTCGTGCTCGACCCTGATGCGATCACACCGGTCTGCTCTCCCGCCGTCGCATCCCGGCTCCAGACCGTTGCCGGCCTCGCTGATGAGACCCTGCTGCACGACGCGGTCTGGCGCGGCGACTGGGCGCGCTGGCTGGCCTCCATCGACGCCGGTGAGAGCGTCGATCCGGCGCGTGGCCCGTCATTCTCGCTCTACAGCGTCGCGCTCGATGCTGCGCTGTCGGGTGCTGGCGTGCTGATGGGCCGGCTCAGCCTGCTCCAGCCCTATCTTGCCGATGGTCGGCTGGTCGCGCCGCTTCGACCTGCGTTGACGACACCGGACCGGATGACCCTGCTGTTGCCGGCACAAGGTCACCCCCGCCGCCAGGAGGTCGCGGATTGGCTGCAGGCGTCAGGGCGGATTGGTGCTCAGATGTGAGCGCCGCAGTCGCCGGCGAGAATCTGATCCATGGAGCGCGACGGCTCGGCGCAGCCCGCTTCCCCGACTACCTTTGCGGGTACGCCGGCAACGGTGGTGTTGCGCGGCACCGCAGTCAGCACGACTGAACCGGCTGCGACACGGGCGCATTTGCCGACTTCGATATTGCCGAGGATCTTGGCGCCGGCGCCGATCAGGACCCCCTTGCGGATCTTCGGATGGCGGTCGCCGCTCTCCTTGCCGGTGCCGCCCAGCGTCACGTCCTGCAGCATCGAGACGTCATCCTCGATCACAGTCGTTTCGCCGACCACGAGGCCCGTTGCATGGTCGAGGAAAATGCCCTTGCCGATGCGCGCCGCGGGATTGATGTCGGTCTGGAATACTTCGGAGGAACGGCTCTGCAGATAAAGCGCGAAATCGCGACGCCCCTGGTTGAGCAGCCAATGCGCCAGCCGGTGGCCCTGCAGGGCGTGGAAGCCCTTGAAGAACAGCACGGGCTCGATCAGCCGCTTGCAGGCCGGGTCACGGTCGAGCACCGCAAGAACATCGGCGCGCATGCCCTGGGCGATCTCGGGGTCGGCAGCGATGGCCTCGGCAAAGGCCTGCTCGATCAGATCCGCCCCGAGAGCGGGATGCGCGAGCCGCGCCGCCACGCGATGGCCGACCACCGCCTCGAAACTCGGCTGGTTGAGAATCGACGACAGAATCAGGCTGCCCAGCGCTGGCTCGATGCCGAGCGCCTGTTCGGCCTCGCGCCGCAGCCGAGTCCAAACCGGATCGACCCTGTCGAGCCCGGTGACCGGGTGGCGCGATTCTACGACGGAGCGCCCTGACGGCATGATCGTTCTCCGGAATACGGTGTGTTTCAGAACCGCACTCTAGCACGGCGCCATGCTGCAATGCCAAACAAGAACGCTGCCTTGCCCTACCTGGACCGCAGGGAAACCGGCATCAAACCTGGGATATCCGCCCCAAACCGTTGCATCCGCCGGCATGTCATCGCGGGGCGATGAAATCGTCGGCTCAGAGCCATCTGAGGAAATCGAGCACGGCCTGCTTGTGGGTCTTGTCCCCAACTGCGAGGTTGTGATCGCGCCCCTCGATCGCGAAAGCCTCCGCATTCGGAATGAGAGCCGCGAGTTCCTGCCCGGAGCCCGCGACATCGTCCTTGGTTCCGACGCTGACCAGGGTCGGCATCGCGATGCGGCCGACCTCGTCTGGCGTGAGCGTCTGCCGCGACCCGCGAATGCAGGCTGCGAGTGCCTTGAGATCGCTCTTGTTGGCGTCCGCAAAGGCACGGAACATCCGCTGCATCGGGTCGCTCAGGACATCGAGCGAGGGAGCCTCCATCGCATCCGCAATGCCGAGCGGCAGGCCGACGCCCTCGACAAGATGAATGCCGAGCCCGCCGAGCAGCAGCGAACGCAGGCGCTGCGGATGGGCAAGCGCGAGATGGGCCGAGATGCGCGCGCCCATCGAATAACCCATCACGTCCGCCCGCGCGATCTCGAGGTGATCCATCAGGCGGCGCACATCCTCCGCCATGATGTGCGAGGAATAGGCCTCCGGCTCATGCGGTTTGTCGCTCTGGCCGTGGCCGCGATTGTCGAGCGCAACGACACGGTAACCCGCATGGGTCAATGTCTTCGTCCACTGCGTATTGACCCAGTTGACCATGTGGCTGGAGGCAAAGCCATGGACCAGGATGATGCTCTCGCCGCGCGGCGCGTCATTGGTCGGGGCGAGGTCGATGAAGGCGAGATTGACGCCGTCCGAGGAGAATTTCTGCATGGCACGTCGCGGAAGCTGCGGGGGGTCTTCACCTGCCATGCAGGAGCGACTTTGTGTAGCTGTGTTTCCGCCGCTTGCCTATGAAGGCTGATATGAGCCACGCTGAGACGGCCCCGACATCGTCGCTTCCACGCCGCCGGATCGACCTTGTCGATCTTGCCCGCGGCCTCGCTCTGCTGGCGATGTTCGTCTACCACTTCGCCTATGATCTTTCCCATTTTGACCTGATTGCAACCGATGTCCCCGCCCATCCCGGCTGGAGCGCCTTCGCGCGCCTGATCGCAGGGTCCTTCCTGACCATCGTCGGCTTCAGCCTGGTGCTGGCGACGCGCAGGGGCGTGAACCTGTCCGCCTATTTCCGCCGGCTGGCCATGGTCGTAGGCGCCGCGGCGCTGGTCACGATCGCGACCTGGTTCGCCATGCCGGAGAGCTTCATCTACTTCGGCATCCTCCACAATATCGCGCTCTCCAGCGTGCTCGCCCTGCCCTTCCTGCGACTGCCGGCCGCTGTCCTGCTCCTGTTCAGCGCCCTGTTATTCGCGCTGCCACTGCTTCTTGCGCCGCAAATGCTCGATCAACCCTGGCTGCTCTGGCTCGGCTTCGCTCATGTCTCCGGGGCAACCGCCGATTTCGTACCGATCGTGCCCTGGTTCGGATGCGTGCTGGCAGGCATGGCTCTCGGAAAGATGGCGCTCGCCAGGCAGGGAAGCTGGAGCCACTGGCAGGCGCGCTCGCTGCCGGCCCGCGTCATCGCCTGGGGCGGGCGGCACAGCCTCAGCGTCTACCTGCTGCACCAGCCGATCTTCATCGGAGTGCTGCTCATCGTCATGCGGCTGGCCGTCGGCCCCGAGCAGGAAGCGCGCCCGTTTCTGATCTCCTGCCTGCGCAGCTGTGTCAGCGCCGAAACCTCGCTGCAAGTGTGCGAGAAGGCCTGCAATTGCGCGATCGATGGCCTCAAGCGCGACGGACTCTGGCAAAAAGTCCTGTCAAACACGCTCACCCGGGAGGAAAGCGCGCGCACCGGATCGATTGCAGGTGCCTGCTTCCGGGCGCCCTGAGGCGCTTGCGCACACTGGCGCGGGCCGGCGTGACGGGTTAGAGGTGGGGCAAATCAACGCAAGAGCATGATCCATGGCCGATACGGGCATCCCGCATTTCCATAACCAGCCCGGCGTTGCCGTCATTCATGTCGGCGCGAAGGAATTCATGTGCATCGGGGCCAAGCCGCCCTTCGATCACCCGCATGTTTTCCTCGACATGGGCTCAGACGGCGAGATCATCTGCCCTTATTGCTCGACCTTGTTCAAATACGAGCCCTCGCTGTCGGCAGGCGCCTGCACGCCGCCGGAATGCGCCCATCACGAGGCAGCCAAGGCAGCGTGACGGGCGCCGGCGTTCAAGACGCCCGCCGCTTCCGATCGCGACCGGTCGTTCCGGTTTCTGGCGCATCCGATTGCCGAAGACAGCCGTGTCCGCTCCCCATATCCTGATCGCCGGCTCCGGCATCGGCGGACTTACAGCCGCCATTGCACTCGCGCGGCGCGGCTTCTCCGTGACGGTCGCGGAAAAGCGCACCGGCTTCGGGGAAACCGGTGCCGGCATCCAGCTTTCGCCAAATGCCGGGCATGTTCTCGAAGCTCTCGATCTCGGCCTCGCCGTCAAGCGCGCCTCTGTGGTTGCCGAACGCCTCGTTGTGCGACGCTGGCAGGATGGCTCTCCGCTGGCAGAAATGCCGATGACCGCCGCCGGCTCCGGAACACCCTTCCGCACCATACGCCGAACCGACCTGCACACTCTGCTGCTCGACGCCGCCCGTTCCCTGCGCGGCATCCGGCTCATCGTCGGCCGCGGCCTGCGCGACATCGCCCAGAACGCGGACGGCATCACCGCGACGCTCGCGACCGAAGCCGGCCAGTTGGAGACCATTTCGGCACTGGCGCTGGTCGGCGCCGACGGGCTCTGGTCGCGCAGCCGCGAACTCATCGGTGATAACGCTCCGCCGGTCTTCACCGGCTATGAGGCCTGGCGGACCCTGGTACCCAACGCCGGCGGCCGCGCCGCGCCCGGCGTCGTGACCCTGCATCTCGGCCCGGGCCGCCATGCCGTGCATTACCCTGTCTCCGGTGGTCGCGAGACCAATCTCGTCGTCATTCGCGAAGCGAAGGAGGCCCGTGAGGGTTGGTCCCGCGACGGTGAGCCCGGGCAACTCGCCGCTCATCTCACCAAGGCCGAGCCCGTGCTGCACAAGCTTGCGACAGCGGCGCCCCGCTGGCTGGTCTGGTCGCTCTTCGACCGGCCGCCCGCAGCGATGGCACTGGGGCGCATCGCCTTGCTCGGCGATGCCGCCCATCCGGTCCTGCCCTTCATGGCGCAGGGTGCCGCGCTGGCGATCGAGGATGCCGGCGTCCTGACGCAGGAACTGACGGTTCATCTCCAGCAGGGCGGCGCCGCAGCGCTACCGGCGGCGCTCGCGGCCTATGCGACAGCCCGGCAGGACCGTGCCCGGCGCGTCCAGGCCACGAGCCGCAGCAACGGTCGGGCCTATCATTTGGAATGGCCCTGGACTATCGCGCGCAACTTCGCAATGCGCCGCCTTGGGCCCGATGGCATGCGCCATCGTCTCGATTGGCTCTACGATTGGCGATTGCAAGCCTAGGGCATCTCGCCTTCGCCGCATTCACTTCCTATCTCTCATGTGGAACCATCGGATGGAGACCACATGATCCGCGTCAATCTCTACGAGCAGCTCGCCGGCCAGAGGACTCGCATGCCGCGCTGGGCCTCCTGGCTGACCGTGGCAGCAAGCCTCGTTCTTGGTGTGACGCTGTTCCTCCTCGCAGCGAGCCTCGCCCTGATCCTCATTCCCGTCGTGCTTGCTGCCGGCGCGATCGCGGCCTGGCGCCTGAAGAGCAAGCTGAAGGCTGCCGGGTTCGACCAGCGCGATCCGTTCGCTCCGGTCCGTCCGGGTGCTGCGCGCGTCGAGGTCATCGATGCCGAGTACCGCATCATCGAGCCTGGCGAGCAGCCGCGGCGCTGACACGATCGCCATGCGTCCGACCGGATGCATGGCGGCGAACGATCGCTTTGCGTAGCATCGGATGTCTCCGAAACGTGGTTTCCACTCTTCGGCGCGATGCTCTGGCCCCCCAGAAGGATAGCCTCTACAGCAGGAGGCCCGCAGCCGCGCAGGCGGCAAGCGTCGGGATCATCCCGACCTTGAAGCGCAGCATTGCAATCATCGCGGCCAGGCCCACACCCTCGTTGCTTCACCGAGCGTCGGCATGCCCGCCACTGCTGGCGCCGCCTTGTCCGTCGCTGCGATCGTCATGGCCGCCGCTCAGGTCCTACTCGTCGGGGACGGCCAGTTATGGGTTTCTTCGGTTGCATCCCGGCACCAGCGATAGAAAGGCGTGATAGAGCAGCATACCGGCATCGCGTTGTGCCAGATCGTCATTGAACATGCGCGATAGCCCCAGCGAGGCAGCCAGGAAACCGGCGGATTCCTGCACCAGGTCGAGCCGCGCCGTATCGGCGGCGCGCACGATCGTGGCGAGACGACCCAGCACCGCCGAGGCGAGGCCAAACTCCTCCAGCATGATGTCAAAGCTGCAACGCTCGCCGCGATCACTCCAGAATACGCCGTCGATATCGAAGGGAACGGCTTGGAAGCGATCGGCCACCGCCACGCCCCGAAGGGGCCACGAACAGGATCACCGCTTTCGGAGCGACGAAGCGACGAATCAGCCCGGGGGGCACGCGATGCGGTCGGCCTTTGGGACGTGAGCGCGTCACGCAGACGATCGCCTGGGCATCGGGCAGACCGATGAGCCGGTACAAGGGGGATGTGGCGATCTGTGTGCTGGAAGACGCGAGCGTCCATCCCCGAATGAGGAAAACAGACGCGATCCTTGGGCTGACGCCTCACGGGGTCGTCGCGAGAAACCCCTAGGCCGGGATCAGACCACGGCTACTCCGGCAGGATCAATTGCGATTTCGAGCTGGCTGCCCTTGCACCGGACATGCCGGTGCAAGGGCAAAGGGCGTGCTCAATCCAGCCGGCTCACCAGCACCTTGTCGATGCGGCGCCCGTCGAGATCGACCACCTCGAAGCGCCAATGCCCCTTCTCGAAGAACTCTCCGACATTGGGCAGATGGTTGAGTTCGGCCAGGATGAAGCCGGCGACCGTCTGGAAATCGGCATCGCGCGGAATGTGGATGCCGAGTTCGTGCGAGAACTCGTCCACCTGCATCCAGCCTGCAACGAGATAGGAGCCGTCGGCACGCGTGACGATCGGCGGCTCGTCCTCGTCCTCCTCCTGGAAGACGCCGGTGATCGCCTCCAGCACGTCGCCGGGTGTGATGATGCCTTCGAAATGGCCGTACTCGTCGAAGACCAGCGCCATGTGGACGCGCGAGGACTTGATCTCCCGCAGCACCAGCAGGGCGTTGGCGGTGTCCATCACCACGGGTGCTTCCTGCACCAGGGCGCGCAGATCCTCGGTGCTGCCGGCGGACAGGAAATCGACCATATCCTTGACCACAATGACGCCGACGATCGCGTCCGACTCGCCGTCCTGAACCGGGAGCCGGGAGCGTTTGGAGGCACGAACCTGCGCGCGGATCTCCTCAGCTGTATCGGAGAGATCGATGACCTCGACCTCGCGGCGCGGCGTCATCAGCGCACGGGCGGAGCGATCGGCAAGGCGCATCACACCCGAGATCATCTCGCGTTCGTCGCGCTCCAGCACGCCGGCTGTTTCGGCCTCGGCAATGATGGTGCGGACCTCTTCCTCGGTCACCCTTTCTTCCGACTCGCCCTTCTGGCCGAGCAGCGCCAGCACGGTCTTGCCGGAGAGGTCGAGCAGGAAAACCAACGGCGCACCGATGCGCGACAGCAGGGACATCATCGGCGCAACGCGCGCCGCCACCCGCTCGGGGTCGCGCAACGCGATCTGCTTCGGCACCAGTTCGCCGACGATCAGCGAGAGATAGGTAATGGCAACGACGACCGTCCCGACGCCAAGACCATCGGCGACACGATTGGAGAACCCTTGCCCTATCAACCATTCCGACAGACGCGCACCCAGCGTCGCACCGGAGAAGGCACCGGACAGGACACCGACCAGCGTGATGCCGATCTGCACCGTCGAAAGGAACCGGCCGGGATGCTCCGCGAGGCGTATCGCCGTCGCTGCACCCTTGCTGCCTTGATCGCTGAGAACCTTGAGCCGCGCCGGACGGGAGGAGACCACTGCGAGTTCGGACATGGCGAGAAGACCGTTAATGACGGTCAACGCGACGACAATCAGGATCTCGGTTAACAAAACCCGCCCGCAGCATGCAGGGCCGCGCTCAATATCGACCTGCTTTCGGGCTTCTTATAGCGCATCGCGACGACTTGGCGATGGGTAAGCTTGAAGTTTGTGATAGCGAAATTTTGGCGGGCGCGAAGAAGCTCCGTGCCTTAACTGTAAGGGGGACAGGTGAGATGAATGCTCTACCTGGCCTTCGATGACAGCGTCGATACTTCCGGAGCACGCCTCGAGCCATGACTGATCCACGTCTCTTCGCCCCCGCGACACTGCGCAATCGTGAGCCGATCCTCGCTATCCTGCGCTCGACCCTTCCAGCCACCGGCCTGGTCCTGGAGATCGCCAGCGGCTCGGGCGAGCATGTCAGCCATTTCGCCGCCGCCCTGCCCGCACTGACCTTCCAGCCCTCGGACCCTGATCAGGATGCGCTCATCAGTACTGCGGCCTGGATCAGGGAAAGCCGGCTCGCCAATATTCGTCCGCCCGTTCAGCTCGATGCCGCAGCGGCCGAATGGCCGGTCTCCGCCGCCGATGCCATCATCTGCATCAACATGATCCATATCTCGCCCTGGGCCGCGACGCGTGGGCTGATGATGCAGGCCGGCAAGCTGCTGCCGGAAGGCGCTCCACTCTATCTCTACGGGCCCTATCGCCGGCCTGGCCGCACCCTCGAACCGAGCAACCTCGCCTTCGATGAAAGCCTGCGCGCCCGCAACGCGGAATGGGGCTTGCGCGAACTCGGCAACGTCGTTGCACTGGCGAAACAGGCAGGGTTTGGTGAGCCGGACGTAACCGAGATGCCGGCGAACAATCTGAGCCTGGTGTTTCGGCACGGGCCGCGCGGCTGATCCGCGCAATCGCAAGGCAAGCTTGGTGCGGACGGCGGGACTCGAACCCGCAAGCCTTTAGGGCGCAAGATTTTAAGTCTCGTGCGTCTACCAGTTTCGCCACGTCCGCGTGGACGCAGCCCTAGCGACAGCAGACGGCGGGCGCAAGCGCCTCAATGACGGCGAGCGGGCTTGTACCACTCGACTCCATCGGGATCGACATAGAGCCCCGGCGCAACATCGGAGCCGATGCGCTTCTGCTCCATCGGCACGCGCACGGTGTCGTCGCGATCGCCGCGCTTTACATAGGGGCCGCTCTCCTGCGGATCGTGGCCGCGCCCGCCTCTCCCAATCGAGCTGGCCTGGCCGATGACGCCGCGCCGCCCACCAATCTTGTCCTCGAGTGTCGTGATCGAGCGGCCGGCGAAGGCGATCTTCGTCGCGCCCTCGACCACGGGCAGGGCGCGGCTCGCGGTTCCCTCTCCCGTGACGCGGACACCGGTGAAGCGCGGCACATAAGTCGCGCCCCCACGGCCAAAGGAGTCCCAGCCACCCGTCGAGGAAACCTGCGCACCACAGCGCTTGTGGCTGCGCTCGCACAGGGCGCGCGACGCATAGCGTGGCGCCTTCTCCTCGAATTCGGCCCGGGCATTGCGATAGGCGAAATCACATTGCGCAGCAGTGAGCCGTCCCGCCTCGATGCATTCGTCGCGCCGCTCGTAGGTCTGGCTCGGCGCCTGCGCCGCGAGATCGGCGGGGCCCGCGAAGGAAAGAGCCGGCAGGAGCGCTGCGACGCGCATTATTGCGGCGAGGGAACAGGCGGCCGTCATGATCATGACTCGGGCAATAACCGTAGAATTATGGCGTCACAGCAGCGCCCGCATCGTCGACGCAAGCTCGCGCGTCGCACCATAGTCGATCTTGCCGTTGCCCAGCACCGGAATCGCGCGCGCGACCAAAATGGCGCGCGGCGTCCACAGTTCGGGAAAGCCCTGCTGCTTCGCCGCTACCTGCAACGCAGCCTTGTCGGCATCAGGCTTTTCGGTGACCAGCACGAGTTGCTCGCCCTTGCGCGCATCCGGTAGCGCGACAACGACATGATTGAACCCAGGCCAGAGGGCCGCCACCATTGTTTCCACCGCAGCCAGCGAGACCATCTCGCCGCCGAGCTTGGCGAATCGCTTGGCCCTGCCGCGGATGCTGACGAAGCCGTCCTCGATCACCACGATATCGCCGGTATCGTGCCAACCGCCTTCGGGCGGCACGATACGCCCGGGCTCGTCCGCGCTGAGATAGCCCAGCATCACATTCGGGCCGCGGACATTCAGCCGCCCACCTTCATGAATGCCCTCGACCGGATCGAGCCGCGCCTCGATACCGGGCAGGAGTTTTCCGACGCTGCCCTCGCGGGTCGCGACGGGAGTGTTGCAGGCGAGCACCGGCGAGCATTCGGTGCAGCCGTAGCCTTCGAGGATCGTGGTGCCGTAGGGCTGCCACATCGCGCGTGTCTCCGGCTTCACGCGCTCGGCTCCGGCCACGACATAGCGCACGCTCTTCAGATCGTCGGGATCGGCAGCGCGCGCATAGCCCTGGAGGAATGTGTCGGTCGAGAACAGGAAGGTGCAGCCCATCTCGCCGATCAGTTTCGGCACCTGCTTGTAATGGAGCGGGCTCGGATAGAGCACGACCTTCATGCCGTGGAGCAGCGGCATCAGCAGCCCTGCGGTCAGGCCGAAGGAATGGAAGGCGGGCAACGCGTTCATGACAATATCGCGCTCGGAGAGGAAGCCGGCCGCAAGCGCAAAGATCTGGCGGGTATTCGAGACGAGGTTGGCGTGACTCAGCACCACGCCCTTCGGCTTGCCCTCGGTGCCGGAGGTGAACAGCACCACAGCTGGATCATCCGGCCGCCCTTCATAGGCCCGCAGGGCAAATGCCGGTGCCAGGCTCTGCATCGCGGCAAGCATCTTGTCGAAACTGGTCAAATCCCGGCGGATATCCTCAAGATAGACGACCCGCCTGCCCTCGCCGAGTGCCGCGATCTCATCGTCGAGCTTGGCCTGGTTGACGAAGCGACGCGAGGTGACGATCGTCTTCAAGCCGGCCAGTTCGGCCGCCGCCCGCAGGTTCTTCACCCCTGCCGTGAAGTTCAGCAGTGCCGGCACGCGGCCAAAGGCCGAAAGCCCGAACAGCGTCACCGCCATGCCCTGGACATTGGGCAGCATCAGTCCGACGCGTTCCCCCAACTCCGTGCCTGAAGCGAGCTTTCGCCCCAGAACCAGCGCTCCCAGAACGAGCCGGCCGAAGGTCACCGGCTGACGCTCCGGATCCTCGAGCGCGACGCGGCCCTTGCCACGCCGCGCAACCGCCTGAAGCAGCCCCCGAAACAGCGTGATGCGCGCGTCCTTGGCGTCGAAATCCGACGCGTTCAATTCGGTGGCGGCCATATCCTGGCTCTGCTCCCGGCTGGCGTTTCCCATGGAGGTTCACCGTAGCGGGATACCGTCCGGTTTCAACGCGAATGCGACGGTTGAGCCCCTGCTCTCCGCTCAAGCTGCAATCGCATCCAGCCCGATCCGTGGCAACGGCATCGGCGCCATTGGTGACACAGCCCCGTCGAACGCAGAAGGGCGGTTGCTTGGTCATTCGCGACCAGGCAACCGCCCTTCGACTGTGGCCTGCGCACCGATCATGCGCGCAGGCCGTCATGCTGGCGTCAGAATGCGGGCTGCAGTTGGGGCTCCAGGCGACCGCGGCGCCGGATGGTGTCAACCATGCCATGGGTCGCAGCGATGGCGATGAGCAGGATCAGCGCATAGGCCACGAGCAGCCGCGGAGCGGGCACGATGAAGTTGAAATGCGGCATGGCGCCCAGGATCAGCGGCACATACCAGGATGTCGCCGAGACCGTGCCGAAGACCATCATCATCGTAATCTGCTTGCGCGACAGGCCTGCAAAGAGCGACCGTCCTATCTGCTTTTCCATCAACGGCAGTACCGTTTTGTGGATGAAGTAGCCGTTGATCGTGAGAACGCCGACGATCGCGATCTTGGCCCAGACCTTCTGGTTCCCGAGCTTGACCGGGTCAAACATCGCGTAATGCGCCAGGTACAGAATTCCGGAAACCCAGAGCACCGCGAGGCCAGCCGATACGATACCGGTCATGAATTTGACCATCGCAACCTGTTCAGCCTTGATCTTTCCGGAGACGAGGAATTTGACGATCACGAGATCGAGGACCGTCGCGGCGCCCAATCCCAGAATGATGCCGAGCAGATGCATCACCTTGATGGCCGATTTCAGCAGTTCCCCGGGTTTGGCGATCAGAAGGCTGAAAGTGATCGGCCGTAGCGCCGAGCTCATGAACTTGACGGCCGGCGCCGTGACACTGTCCGCGGCGATGCTTGAAACAGCATTGGTCGCTTCCGCGGGGGGATGATCGGCGCTGGCCTCTGCCGCGAGAGGGTGATCAGCAATGGTCTCTGCCACCAGAGGGCGCTCAGCACTGGCCTCTGCCGCAAGCGGATGGTCGGCAATCGTCTCTGCCGGAAGAGCACGACCGGCAATGGTCGCCGGTGCAGGAGGGCGACCGCGATTGGCCGCGACGGCAGGACGACGACCGGCATTGGTAGCTCCCGCAGTTGGGCGATCTACCGTGAGCCGAAGGCTGCTATCGCGCCGAGGCGGGGCCGTCTCCGGTAGATCGTAAGGCAGCCAATCGCGCGCCGAATGTGATGAGGCTGCCGGAGGCGGAGCGCCGGCTCCGGAGCGAGACCGGGTTTCAGCCGGCGCCTGAGTAAAGCTGAATGTGACAACCAGGCAGGCTGCCAGGAGCAGCAACGCACCAGCGCCGATACTGCGCGACTTAAGTTGAAGGAATGAAATCATTCCGCCCCTTTCTTTATTCTTATGATGATTGACAATATAATTCACCGCGAACCACCCTTCGCGGGGAACGTCAATCGACCATAGAGAGAAGGATCTCGGACTTATGACCAAGAGGAAGGCATAGGTAGCGATGATAGGCTTAAGCGCAGGCACAGAGTTGGCAAATTCAATTTGCAAACGCTGCCGGACGACCGCTCACTAACCTTGGTTTACGGCAAAAATGTGCACCGCAACAAATGTTATGTCACAATGAAGTCGAAGCAGTGCAGTGAGAGGGATGGTCGCGCGTCCAGGAAACGACGATGTCGCAAGACCTTAATTGGTTCTCCTCACCCATATCGCCGGAACGGTTGCATGCGCCGCGAACGACCGGGCGCCCACCGGATTTGCACCGCCAACGTTCTGCTGGAACGAGCACCCGACCCGAAATCGATCCGACTCAGATTGCTTCGGCAAGGGTGAACGCGAACGCCGCCGATATCGTCATGGCCACGGGTAGCCAATTCCTCGGCCGCTCCTCGCCAATGGTGAAGAAATTGAGCGGAAAGAGGTGCCGGTGCGCTGCCGTCGCCGAGGCCTCCCTCGGCGCTTCCATGAAACATTCCTCGTCGAACCATGCCCAGTTATCGTCCCAGGTCCAGCAATTGTGCTTGCGGTAGACGTCCGCGACCGCATTGGCGAAGACCTTGTCGGTCGGCAATCTGATGTAACCGCCGGGCGCACGCGAGAAATGACGCATCGCCAGGGGCAAGGCGCGTTCAGTGCAGTAATTCGACATCCAGAGCCGAAAGCCGATTTCCTCGCGCAGCACATTCAGGGCGCGGAACACCTGGATATGCTCTTCATGCCCGTACTCGCCCCAGGGATTATGCGTGAAGACGTTCATCTCGGGCCGCAGGCGCCGTCTCAGCAACTCGCATATGATCTGGAAGTTCGTTTCATAGGCCCTGGACACGCTGGCGGCGGCGATGCGCTCGAGCTTCACCGCCGGCAGGGCTGCAACGGACTTGCGGGCGAGGCGCGTCATTGCCCGGCGCTCGGCCTCGATGCCGAAACCGATACCGGCTCCGGTCAGCACGGGATCGGCCCAGTTGGCGCAGCCATAGGCGCCCGACTCGTCGACATCGAGACAGGTGACGTTGCCGCGGGGATATTCGGCGATTGCGGCCACCCGCGCTTCGCCAATCCCGGGCTTCCCCCAGAAATGGCGGTAGACGATGATGACCTCGTCAGCGTCGCGCAGGATTGAATTGAACCAGAGCAGTTCATCGTCGGGGTGGGCGCCGATGATGACGGAATTCTCCAGAAATCCTGGCCTTTGCTGCATTGCCCTTCCCCTCGCCGTCCTGCTCATCTCATTTCGGGCTGCCATCAGCGGGATCGCGCTGCAAACAGAGGGGAACAATATGCCCCCCGAAAACGCACGCACCGCCGCGCCTGTACCATCGACGCTCATAGCCCGGTCGCCGCCGCCATGACGTAACGGCAAACAATGCAAAAGCTGTTAAGGCAATGACGAACTAACGGAGGAGTTGCGTCCCTCGTGCAGGGCTTCCTCTCCTCCCCAGCGCTCGTCCGACCTGAGTTAGCGGGCCCGTGTGAGGGGCCTGAAGAAGCAGTGCAGAGAGCAGGCTCCATCGTCGCGACGGCTCCATGCCAGGCAAACTCGTGTTGCTGCGCCATGCGCCGTCAACAGCCCCGTCGCCTGTCCGCCGCGCTTGTCGCGCGATGGCTAGAGCCCGCATATGGCGCTGCCTCGCCGCCCCTCCGAGAGTTTTCGCGTGAACCAAGCCGTCCGGCCGCAATCGCTGTCTCTCGCCAGGCAGCAACGCCCCTGGCTCGGCTTTGCCTGCGGCATCCTGGCGGCAGCGATCTGGGGCATTCAGGCCGTGATCTCACGGCAATCGGTCGCAGATGGCATGACCGCAGCCGATGTCACGATCCTGCGCTTTGCAGCCGCCGCACTCGTGCTGCTGCCCTTCGCGCTCAGGCACATGAAGCCTTTTCCGGTCGGCAAGCTCGGCTGGCGGCGAGCCATCATCCTGACCGCGATCGTAGGCCCGACCTACAGCCTGATCCTCGTCGGCGGCGCCCATTTCGCCCCCGCCCTGCATTCCTCGGTCATCTCGCCCGGACTGATCCCGGTCTGCACCGCATTGCTCGCATGGTGGGTGCTCGGCGAGCGCGCGAGCATGGCCCGCCTCGCCGGTCTCAGCGTCATCGTTCTCGGCGTCGCGCTGTTCTCGATGGAGGCCCTGGCCAACACGCCGACGCGCGAAGGCGCCTGGATCGGCGACATGCTCTTCGTGCTGATCGCCTTGCTCTGGTCGGCCTTCGGCCTGCTGTGCCGGCGCTGGGGCGCCGATGCGATCGAAGTCACCATGGCGACATGCCTGCTGTCGGCGCCGCTCCTGCCGCTCGTCGCACTGGTCATGCCCGTGCATCTGACGCAGGCGGCACTTTCAGCCATAGCGCTGCAGGCGATCTATCAGGGATTGCTGGTCGGCGCCCTCGCGCTGTTTCTCTACACGCAGGCCATCGCCATCCTTGGCGCCGGACGGGCGGCCCTGTTCCTGCCGCTGGTACCGGTCGTAACCGCGCTCTCCGGCACGCTCCTGCTCGGCGAGCGACCGTCCCCGGTCGAGATCGCCGGCATGGCGCTCGCAATCACCGGCATGTTGATCGCGCTGCGCGCGCGCAGTCTGGCGTAACGAGCCCTTGCCGGTCATTCCAGACAGGTTGCCGCGCCCGGAATGACCGCTCAAGCGGCGAAGCCCGGGGCTCAGCCCTTGTGATCCTTGGCGATCGGCTCGACATAGGCCAGCCCCATATCCCAAGGAAAATAGATCCAGGTGTCCTGGCTGACCTCGGTAACGAAGGTGTCGACCGTCGGCACCCCGGCCGGCTTCGCATAGACCGTTGCGAAATGGGCATTGGGCAGCATTTCGCGCACGACACGTGCCGTCTTCCCGGTGTCGGTGAGGTCGTCGACCACCAGCACGCCCTTCCCCTTGCCGTCACCGATCGCCCTGATCGAGGGAGCGACGTCCTTCAGCACCTTGAGCTCGGACTGGTTCTTGTAGTCGTGGTAGCTCGCGACGCAGACCGTCTCGATCAGGCGCAAGCCCAGTTCGCGGCAGATGATCGCCGCCGGTACCAGACCACCGCGGGTGATGCAGACGATGGCCTCGAAGGGCCCCTTCTCGGCCAGCCGCCAAGCGAGCGCGCGCGCATCGCGATGGAACTGGTCCCAGGAGACGGGGAAGGCCTTGTTGGAGGTCGGTTCGGCCATTGGGGGCTCCGGAGCGGCTGTCACGGTTTCTGTGACAATCCGGAAAGCCTATAAGCGGGGCGCTGGCAAGAGGCGCGTCCCGCTTCATCCCCAATCGGTCGTGTTTCAGCGGGTATCAGAACTCCGACCAGCCATCGGCAGTGCCGCCTGACATGACGCGCCTCAGCTTCGGTGCCCCCTTGGCAGGCGGCGAAAGCGGAGCGGTAATGGCCCTGGTGAGATGGGGCGCCCACTGCTCGATCTGGCGCGCAATCACGGTCTCGAAACCTGGTCCGCCATCTTGCAGCCGGAATGCTGCGACCATCGCGCTCAAGCGCTCTGTATCCTGCCTCAGCTCCTGCGCCACCTTCGCGCTCTCATCGGCAAGCAGGGCATTCTGCTGGGTGATCTCGTCCATATGAGCGACCGTCCTGGCCATCTCATCGATACCATTGGCCTGCTCGGCCGTTGCTTCCGAGATTTCGTTGACCGTCGAGGCGACGCGGCTCGCAGCCGAGACGATTTCCTGAAGCGTCGCGCCGGCATTCTTCACCAGACTGACGCCGGTATGGATCTGGTCGCTCGAATTGGCGATCAGCGATTTGACCCCGTTGGCGGATTCGCTGCAACGCGCGGCAAGAGCCCTCACCTCGGTTGCCACGACCGCGAACCCGCGCCCGGCATCCCCCGCGCGGGCCGCCTCGACCGCGGCATTCAGCGCCAGCAGATTGGTCTGGAACGCGATGCCGTCGATCATCGAGATGATCTCGGATATGCCGGCCGAAGCCTGCTCGATCCGCGTCATCGCACTCACCGCCTCGGCAACGATCGTGCCGCCACGCTCCGCGACGTCGCGCGCCTCGTGGCCGAGGCTGACGGCGGTGCGGGAGTGACCCGCGCTGTGCTTCACGGAAGCTGCGAGTTCCTCGGTTGTCGCCGCAGTCTCCTGCAGGCTGGAGGCATTGGCTTCCGTGCGCTCGGCGAGCTGGGCACTGTCGGACGAGATCTTGCTCGATGCGCTGGCGATCTGGTGCGAGATGTCGCGGACCGAGCCGACCATCTCGGACATGGTGTCGAGCAGATCGTTGACGCCGGCGCAGAGCTGCGCAACCTCCCCGCTCTTGCCCGCGAGCGCGATGCGCCCCGTCAGGTCCTTGCACTTGGCACGAGCGATGACCTCGCCAGTCTCCTTCACCGCGGCCTCGAGCTGCTGACCGCGGAAGGTCGCAGTGATGTCGGTTGCGAACTTCACGACCTCAAAGGGCGTGCCCTTGGCGTCGAAGATCAGATTGTAGGATGCCTGGATCCAGACCTCCTTGCCGCCCTTGCCGATGCGGCGATATTGCGCGGCATCGTATTCGCCACGCCCGAGGCGCTCCCAGAACTGGCGATAGGCCAAGCTCTCGCGCTCGACCGGATCGACGAACATGCGGTGATGCTGCCCCTGGATCTCGCCAAGCGAATAGCCGAGTACAGCAAGAAAGTTMTCGTTGGCCGTCAGCACATGCCCCTTGAGGTCGAATTCGATCACCGCCTGCGCCTTGCTGATGGCAGCCTGCTGCCCTTCAAGATCAGCGAGGCGGTTCTTCTGTGCCGTGACATCAAAGGCGTATTTGATCACGCCTCGCGGTTTGCCACCGGCACCAAGGAGCGGGTTGTAGCTGGCCTGGATCCAGACCTCCTTGCCTCCCTTGCCGACACGCAAGTACTGGCCCGTCGAGAATTCACCACGCCCGAGATCCTCCCAAAACCTGCGATAGGCCGCGCTCTCCCGCTCGGCCGGATCGACGAACATGCGGTGGTGCTGCCCCCTGATTTCGTCGAGGGTATAGCCCAGCACGTTCAGGAAATTCTCGTTGGCGTTGAGGATCATGCCGTTCAGATCGAATTCGATGACGGCTTGTGAGCGGTTGATCGCCGCGACCTGGGCGGCAAGGCGTCGATTGGAGAACAGGCTGGAAAGGCGCGACATACAACCTCCCGATCGCTGTTCCGGCACGGGAGCGCAGAGCACTCCGCACGGGCCGGACACATGCAGCCCACACCGACACCGTTCCCCCCGGAACCGCCGCGTCGACATGAGCGCTGCCGGCAAGCCGACCGCAAGTCGAGGATGAATTATGACGGTTTATAAATGGCTTAACAGGCACTATTAGCGATGTATTCGCGGCAACGAATACATCAAAAACTATAGTTTTCTATTCATAAAGACTTAAAATCAATTGATTCTGACAATTATCAAAAGCAACCAATGCAATAAAAATAATAATCTTAAAATATATGATCAAAAATAACTAAAGAAGGAAAGAGATCACCGACGTAATCGAGCGCGCTCATGCTCGATCATCTGCTTCACCGCCGCCATCGCCTGATCTAATTTCTCAGGATCGCGCGAGCGCACCACGACATTCGTATCAGGACCAGTCTCGGACCAGAAGGGATAGGAGCCGATCGCGACCTGCGGATGAGCCTGAGCGATCTCGCCGAGAGCCGTGCCGATATCGCCTTCACGCAGTCCGGCCCGCACCGTGTCGGACAGGATGCGCGTTCCTGTCTTGAGAGTGGGTCCGACCACGTCAAGCATCGCCTGCATGATCGCCGGCACGCCCGCCATGACGATGACATTGGCGATGATGAAGCCCGGAGCCTTCGAGACGGAGTTCGCGATCAACTCCCCGCCCTCGGGGATGCGCGCCATGCGCATGCGCGCTTCGTTGAGCTGGTCCGGCGGAAAGCGCTCTGACAGCATCGCAACCGCGCGCGGATCGACATTGATCGGCACGCCGAAAGCCGCAGCGACCGAGTCGGCCGTGATGTCGTCATGGGTCGGGCCGATGCCGCCCGTGGTAAAGACATATGTATAGCGAGAGCGCAATGCATTGACCGCAGAGACGATCTCGTCAAGGGAATCGGGCACGACACGAACCTGGCGCAACTCGATGCCGATATTGGTCAGATACTCGGCGATGTAGCCGATATTCTTGTCCTTCGTCCGCCCCGACAGAATCTCGTCGCCGATCACCAGGATTGCGGCCGTGACGGGTGGACGATTCAGCGGTGCGTCGGTCATGGCCGGCTCCTCCAGGTGCCGGACGGCAAGACATGCCGCCAGCTCGTGACGATGATGCTGATCCGCCGCCCGCTCATGCCGCGCCGGGTTAGGAGCGCTGCGACATGAGCTTTCCTGATCACGCTTTAGAGCTAGGACCTTGGCGCAAACGGCTCAAGCGGCAGAAACGCCGTGTATGGCCTGCCCGCTATGCATGAGGCGCTGAACAGCAGCGAAAACGTCAGCCGCGCTTGCGTTCGAAGATGAGGTTGATGCGTGTCTGAGCTGTGAGCACATAACCGCTCGCGGTCAGGAGGGCGATGAGATCGCTCTGCCAACGGTTGCGCGAATCCTCGATGATGATCAGCTCGGGCCAGAGCGCTTCGGGCGCATCGCGCAGGAAGGGCTCGAGGATCAGGTCCTCAGCCCCCTCGACATCGAGCTTGACTGCGTCGAGGCGGTCATAGCCCTCGTTCTCCATCAGGGCGAGCAGTGTCGTCGCCGGCACCCGAACCGTGCTGCCGGAACTGGAGCGCAGGATGCGGACGCTCGACTCGCCACGGTTGTTCGGGTCGAGAAACAGCGTCAACTCGCCCGGCTTATCGGCCAGCGCGCACGCAATGGCCTTGACCGAGCCAAACGGATTTTGCGCAATGTTGAACGTCAGGCGCGAAAAGATCTCGGGCTGCGGCTCGACGGCCAGGATACGCGCTCCCGGGCCAGCTGCCGCCGCAACGCAAAGCGAATAGGCGCCGATATTCGAGCCGATATCGATGAAGCGGAAACCTTCACGCTGGCGCGCCCGCCCCGTCAGCAGTTCCCGCTCGTAAGGATCAAAATATTGCGGCGTGAACAATACGCGCTTCTCGCAGACATTGCCGTCTGGATGGAGGCGCATCTGCACGCCAAGCGCTTCGATATCGACGGGCTGGCCCGCAAGCGAACTCAGCCCGATGCGGCGCAGCGCATAGGCGAATTTGCGACCGAGGTAGCTGTCCGGAGCCCCGCGTGTCCAGTTGATGATCTGGGCCACGAGGCCCTGAGGTGCGAAAGCGCCGAAGGGACGGGCTTCCGTCGATTGGATATCGTTCATTGCCATTGGAGCGCCTGATACACGTCAAAGCCGTCGCGCGCCAGCAACTTGATCGATCGAGGGGTACCAGGCCCTCCGCCATGGTGCAGCGGGCCCCCACGGATCAGGCAGACCGCTTCAACGTCGAGCCAGAAAACAGCAAGCCGCAACGCAAGGTCTGGGCTATAGAGAGGCCTGTTGTCCGGGGTGCTGGGGTGCTCGGGAGAATGATCATGGTAAGCTGGCGACCCGATCCTTCCTTTTACCCCTCGCCGCGGCTGGCGGCCAAGGCTCCCGCCGAGCGGCTGGCCTACGTGGCCTCCTTCGATCCGGAGCGCAGGAAACCCGACGCGATCGCCGTCGTCGACGTCGATCCCGCGTCGTTGAGCTATGCGCAGATCGTCGGTCAGGTCGAGATGCCGAATACCGGCGATGAGCTGCATCATTTCGGCTGGAATGCTTGCTCGTCCTGTCTGTGCCCGAATGCGCCGCACCCCCATATGGAGCGACGCTACCTCGTCGTTCCCGGCCTGCGCTCATCGCGGCTGCATATCATCGACACCAGGCCCGATCCGAGGAAACCGACGATCGCGCGGGTCATCGAGCCGGAGGAGATCGCCGAGAAGGCCAGGTATTCGCGGCTGCACACCATTCATTGCGGGCCGGAGGGCATTTACGTGAATGCACTTGGCAATGCCGAAGGCAAGGAACCCGGCGGCATCTTCCTCCTCGACCCCGTCAGCTTCGACGTACTGGGGCAATGGGAGATGGATCGTGGCTCCCAGAAGCTCGCCTATGATTTCTGGTGGCATCTCGGCCACGACACCATGGTGACCAGCGAATGGGGCACGCCCGATACGTTCGAGAATGGACTGGTTCCGGAAGTTCTGCTCAGCAGCAAATACGGGCGGCGGCTGCATTTCTGGGACCTGCACACGCGCAAGCATCAACAGGAGATCGATTTCGGCGAGGAGCATCAGCTCGTCTTTGAACTGCGCCCAGCCCATGACCCGAGGAAGGCCTATGGCTTCGTCGGCTGCGTCATCAGCTTGAAGGATCTCTCCGCCTCGATCTGGACCTGGTATCGCGAGGGTACGAAATGGGCGGTCAGGAAAGTCATCGAGATCCCTGCCGAGCCGGCTGATCCTGATCTCCTGCCACCGGTCCTGAAGGGGTTCAAGGCGGTTGCGCCCCTCGTCACCGACATCGACCTCTCGATGGACGATCGCTACCTCTACGTGTCCTGCTGGGGCACCGGCGACATGATTCAGTACGATGTGTCGGATCCGTTCAAGCCTGTGGAAACCGGCCGGGTCCGCATCGGCGGCATCGTTTCCCGCGCCTCCCACCCCGGAGCGAAGAACGGGCATCTCAACGGCGGCCCGCAAATGGTCGAGATCAGCCGCGACGGCAAGCGGGTTTATTTCACGAACTCGCTCTACGGGGCCATCGATCCGCAATTCTATCCCAATGGAATCGACGGTTGGATGGTAAAGCTCGATGTCGGGGAGAAGGGCGGCATCCGCTTCGACGACAGGTTCTTCGTCGACTGGCCCAAGGGGCACCGGCCTCACCAGGTCAGGCTGGAGGGCGGCGACTGCTCGTCCGATTCCTATTGCTACCCCTGACGCCCCTGCCCCGGCATGATCGCTCGAACGGGAGGCTGAGATGTCGCCTTGGCTCATGCTCGCCGGGCTCGGTGCCTTCCATGGCCTGAACCCGGCCATGGGCTGGCTCTTTGCGGTTGCGCTCGGTCTGCATCGCGAGAGCCGTCGCGTTGTGTGGTTGTCCCTCCTTCCGATCGCGCTGGGGCATGCGGCCTCGGTCGCCGTGGTGGTCGCGGCGGTAGTTGCCCTCGGGACCATCATTGACCACGAAGCGCTGCAAAGGCTCGCGGGCCTTCTGCTTCTGGGGTGGGCGGCCTCCCACGCCGTCTTCGGCCACCGGCATCGCGTCCGGGTCGGCATGCAGACGGGGCTTGCCGGACTCGGCGCCTGGTCATTCCTGATGGCGACCAGCCACGGGGCCGGCCTGATGCTTGTACCGGTCATCATCCCGCTCTGCCTTGCTGCGACGCCGGCGCGGGAATTGACTGCCGCGGGTTCGCTGCCGGTCTCGCTGGCCGCCATCGCCCTGCACATGGCTGCAATGCTGGCTGTGACAGCAACGATTGCGGCGATCGTCTATGAATGGCTGGGGCTGGCGTTCCTGCGGCGGGGCTGGATCAATCTCGACACACTCTGGATCATCGTTCTGGCGGCGACAGGCCTCAACATGGTCCGCTAAGCACCGACAAAACAGCGCTTGCACCCTCCAGTTCGAGCTGGCACGGGCGCAATCATCTTGCGCAGCCGGCCAAACGCAATAGATATGATGGGCAAGGAGCTTCTTGCCCATCATGACATTCGACGAAAATCTGGGACGGGCGCGGATGCGCGAACCGGCCATCAAACTTCATGGTCCCGAAGCCTTCGCGGCCATGCGCAAGGCCGGCCGCCTGACGGCAGAAGGCCTCGACATGCTCGGCGAGCACGTCCGGCCGGGCGTCACCACGCAACGCCTCGACGAGCTTGCCTTCCAGTTCGCCATGGACAATGGCGCCTACCCGGCGACCCTGTTCTATCGCGGCTATACAAAATCGATCTGCACCTCGATCAACCATGTGGTCTGTCACGGCATCCCGGACGACAAACCCCTGCGCGAAGGCGACATCCTCAATATCGACTACACGCTGATCGTCGATGGCTGGTATGGCGATTCCAGCCGGATGTATGGGGTCGGCGACATTCCCCGCAAGGCCGAGCGGCTGGTCGAAATCACCTATGAAAGCCTGCTCCGCGGAATCAAGGCCGTGCGCGCCGGCGCGACGACCGGCGATATCGGTTTCGCCATCCAGCGCTATGCCGAAGCCGAGCGTTGCTCGGTGGTGCGCGATTTCTGCGGCCACGGTCTGGGCCAGGTCTTTCACGATGCACCCAACATCCTGCATTACGGCAGTCCCGGCGAAGGCGTCTTGCTCAAGCCCGGGATGCTTTTCACCATCGAGCCGATGATCAACCTAGGCAAGGCGGGCGTGAAGGTG
The DNA here is from genome assembly GCF_056396065.1 of Allobosea sp. 05T433. Taxonomy (NCBI): domain Bacteria; kingdom Pseudomonadati; phylum Pseudomonadota; class Alphaproteobacteria; order Hyphomicrobiales; family Alloboseaceae; genus Allobosea; species Allobosea sp. 05T433. Next base: position 66,750 of record NZ_JBFTKS010000010.1, read on the forward strand.
CTTTCCGACGGCTGGACGGCGGTCACCCGCGACCGCTCGCTTTCGGCCCAGTTCGAGCACACGGTCGGTGTCACCGAGACCGGCTGCGAGATCTTCACGCTGTCGCCGGCAGGCCGCGACAATCCGCTCGCGGCACAATGAAGCAAGAGGGCGGTCAGCGCGGATCACAAGTCCCGTTGCCGGAAGAACCCACGGCCGTTGCCGTGCCGCACTACCACGGTCATCGCCAACGGCTTCGCGACCGCTTCCAGGAGTCGGGCGCCGACGCCCTGCCCGATTACGAGTTTCTCGAGCTTCTGTTGTTCCGTTCCATCCCGCAGCGCGACGTGAAGCCGCTCGCCAAGGACCTGATCCGGCGCTTCGGCTCATTCGCCGAGGTGCTTGGCGCGCCGGCCGCGCGATTGACTGAGGTCAAGGGCGTCGGCTCCGGCGTTGCGCAGGATCTCAAGATCGTCGCGGCCGCCCTGCAGCGCATGGCGAGGGGAGCGGTGGGGAAACGCCCGGTGCTGTCATCCTGGTCGGCGGTTCTCGACTATTGCCGAATGGCGATGGCCTTTGCCGAACGCGAGCAATTCCGCATCCTCTTCCTCGACAAGAAGAACGCGCTGATCGCCGACGAGGTCCAGCAGACCGGAACGGTCGACCACACTCCCGTCTACCCCCGCGAGGTGATGCGCCGCGCCCTGGAACTCTCAGCAAGTGCGATCATCCTTGTCCACAACCATCCGTCAGGCGACCCGACCCCCTCGGGTGCCGACGTGAAGATGACGCGCGAACTCGTCGATATCGCAAAGCCCCTCGGCATCGTGATCCACGACCACGTCATCGTCGGCCGCGATGGCCATGCGAGCTTCCGGGGGCTCGGGCTGATCTAACGCATCGGCCCGAAAAGTGGATTGTGGTTTTCGGGAAAGCCGATGCAATCACAGAAGGTTAGGTCATTGGATTGGATACGATAACCGATCCGATGATCAAGGCGGCGCGAAGCCTCGCGCCGCCTTGATCCTGCTCAGTCTCTGTCTCAGATCTGGCGGAACTGAGCACCGAACTCCTTCATGCGGCCGACATAGCAATCAGGAGCCAGGATCGATTCCGGCAGATAGAGGCCGGGCTGCGGAGCGGCGCCGCCTGCGAGTCCCAGCATCCTTTCGACGGCGAGCGCGACGCCAAGTGCAGTCAGGGGCGCCTGGCCATCGGGATGGACGATCTCGTGGCGCATCATGCTGCGCTCGCCATTCCTCAGCACGCCGTCGATCGCGATCGTGATTTCGGTCGAGAAGGGCTCGCCACGGCGGCGGCTGGCGGATTCGGAGAAGGCAAGGTCGAGCCGCACCGATCTGGCATCGGTCACCGCGGCGAGGCTGACGATATCGAGTGGAGAATAGGCGGTTGCGTCGAGCTCGACACCATCGACGCTACGATAGCGCGCCTTGGCATCCTCACCATTGACCCAGCTGAACTTGCCGCCCGTCAGCGTCAGCGCGGCCGGTGCCGCTCCCGTGATGCGGTTGTAGTCCGTCAAGGCCGCCGGGCCACCCATATCCTGCTCGTCGAGCAGTGCGCCGATCGCAATGGAATCGATCGTGCGGAAATCCTTGGCAAAGACCAGGGCCGGAAACACCGCAGCGCCGGCCAGCCACTGGCTTGCGAGAAGCACCGGGGCCTTCGTTGCCGCGTGAATGAACTGCGCAACCTCCGGACCGATCTCGAAAGTGCCGCTCGATACGCTGATATAGGGGATACCGTGATCCTGCGCGTAGCGCATCGAGTTCAGGCCATCGTCCTTCACGAAGACGACTATGGCGCTGTACTGCGCTCCCTCCGGCTGGCCGAGGTCCCGGCGGTCAAGGTCGATCCGCGTCGCAATGGCGCCCCCGACCCTCTGAGCAACCACCTGCGCCTTGGCGAGATCGCGCCCGCCGATGGCGATCGGCAGGTCGAGTTGCAAGCGGCGCAGCGCTGCGGCCGCCTGACCGCCGACGACGCCCGATCCACCAATGATCAGGACGGGACGTTGGGGGGGGGACATGGACAATTCTCCTGTTGAGTGCCAAGCCGCGATCGGCCCATCAATTGCCTACTAAAAGTAACTTACCTTTAGTAGGATCACACCGATGCATTGTCAACTGCGCTGCAAAGGGAGAGGCGGAGACGCCGATGTCGACGGGATCTGCGAAGAAGCTGTCCAGGGTGGAGCGCCGCGAGCAGTTGCTCGATTGCGCCATGACGATCGTGCGCGAGGACGGCGCAGACGCGCTGACGCTCGGGCGCCTCGCCGAACGGGCCGGCGTCAGCAAGCCGGTGGCCTATGATCATTTCGGCACGCGCGAGGCATTGATGATCGCGCTCTATCGCCGGATCGACGAGCAACAGGGCGGAGCGCTGGCGGAGGCCCTCGGCCAGCTGGAGCCGCGCCTCGACCAGCTCGCGCGCGCAGTCGCCGAATCCTATCTCTCCTGCGCAACATCGATCGGCCCGGAATGGCACTCCCTTTCAGCCGCCCTCAAGGGCACGGAAGCGATGGAGGCCGTCCAGCGGGAGCTCGTCGACGGCTATATCTCGCTCTATCGCGAGGCACTGGCTCCTTATGCCGGCCAGCTCCCCGCAGAGGACCTGCATCTGCGCTGTGTCGCGATCCTAGGAGCTGCCGAATCCGTGTCGGGCGAGGTGCTGCGCGGCAAGGCCAATGAGGCACGAGCGATCGAATTGCTGGCCGCGCTGATCGTCCGGCTGATCGGTTAGTCGAGCAGCGCATCTTCAGGCGAGGACGCATCGTAAGCCGCACCATCCCGCACCAGGCCCAAAGCGCCCAGGACCACCTGAACCTGGGCCACGTCGCAATCGGCCCGGATGCTGCCCAAGGATTGGGCACGGCTCGATTTATCCGTGATCAAGCGCCCCCTTTCCGAACCGTCACGAATGCGCATAGGCTGGTCAAAATGGGGAAAGACGCCTGACATGGTCGCCTTCGATGAAATGACCGGCAACGGTGCCGAATTGCGGCCCGCCTACGCAGCGCTTGATCGTTGGTTGAAGGAAGCTCCACCCGAAATGCTGGCTCTGCGACGCAGCCAGGCTGAACTCTTCTTCCGGCGAATCGGCATTACCTTTGCCGTCTATGGCGACGAAGAATCCACCGAACGGCTGATCCCGTTCGACATCATCCCGCGCGTCCTGACCAAGCCGGAATGGGCCAAGCTCGAGAAGGGCCTGCGCCAGCGCGTCACTGCTCTGAACATGTTCCTCGCCGACGTCTACGGGCCGAAGGAATGCCTGAAGGCCGGGATCATTCCGCCGGACCTGGTCTACCGCAACGCCTGCTACCAGTTGGAGATGGTCGACTTCCAGGTGCCGCACGGCATTTACTGCCACATCGCCGGCATCGACATCGTGCGCGTCGACGCCGACACATTCTATGTGCTCGAAGACAATGCCCGCACCCCCTCCGGGGTCTCCTATATGATGGAGAACCGCGAGGTGATGCTCCGGCTCTTCCCGGAGCTCTTCGCGATGCACCGCGTCGCACCGGTCGACAACTATCCCGACCAGTTGCTCGCGACCCTGCGCTCGGTCGCGCCGCGCCGCGCCTCGTCAGATCCGACGATCTGCCTGCTCACGCCCGGACAGTATAATTCGGCCTTCTACGAGCACTCCTTCCTCGCCGACAAGCTCGGCGTCGAGTTGGTCGAGGGCTCGGACCTGCTGGTCAAGGACGATGTCGTCTACATGCGCACGACGCAGGGGCCGAAGCGCGTCGATGTGATCTACCGCCGCATCGACGACGACTTCATCGACCCGCTGGTCTTCCGCGGGGATTCGGTGCTTGGCGTGCCGGGCATCATCGGCGCCTACAAGGCGGGAAATGTTACGCTCGCCAATGCGGTCGGCACCGGCGTCGCCGACGACAAGGCAGTCTACAGCTACATGCCGGAGATCGTGAAGTTCTTCACCGGCGAGGAGCCGATCCTGAAGAACGTCCCGACCTTCCGCTGCCGCGAGCCGGAGGCCAATGCCTATGTGCTCGACAATCTCGACAAGCTCGTCGTCAAGGAGGTCAACGGTTCCGGCGGCTATGGCATGCTTGTCGGCCCCCACGCCAACAAGGCCCAGATCGAAACCTTCCGCAAGAAGCTGAAGGCGCAGCCGGAAGGCTTCATCGCCCAGCCGACGCTGGCCCTCTCGACCTGCCCGACCTTCGTCGCCTCTGGCGTCGCACCGCGGCATGTCGACCTGCGGCCCTATGTGCTCTCCGGCGCGAACGGCATTTCCTGCGTGCCCGGCGGCCTCACCCGCGTTGCGCTGAAGGAAGGCTCGCTCGTGGTCAATTCCAGCCAGGGCGGCGGAACAAAGGACACCTGGGTGCTCGATGCATGATGGCAACAGCGCATTTCCGCATTCCCGCTTCCAGGACGCAGCCCCGCGCATTGCGAAAAGGCCGGAACTGACCATGCTCTCCCGCACCGCCGACAGCCTCTACTGGGTCTCCCGCTACGTCGAGCGCGCCGAATATCTCGCTCGGATCCTCGATGCGACGATGCGGCTCACCAACCTGCCCTCGTCCTATGGCGGCGCCGGGACCGAATGGCACAGTGCGGTCGCGACCGCCGGTTGCGAAGAGACCTTCGCCAAGGCCTATGGCGAGGCGAATGAGCGCAATGTCTGCGATTTCCTCACCTTCAACCCGGATAACCTGTCCTCGATTCGCAATTGCTTCGCGCTGGCCCGCTCCAATGCTCGTGCGGTACGCACCGCGCTCACCTCGGAAATGTGGGACGCGCTGAACAGCGCCTGGCTGGAACTGCAACGCTTCGAGAAGAAGCGCATGGACCGCGAGGAGTTCGCCCGCTTCCTCGACTGGGTGAAGAACGTCTCGCTGGTCTTCGACGGCTCGGCCTACCGGACCATGCTGCGCGACGACAGCTACTGGTTCTCGCGGCTGGGCGTCTATATCGAGCGCGCCGACAACACCGCCCGCATCCTGGACGTGAAGTACCATGTGCTGCTGCCCGAGAGCGAACAGGTCGGCGGCTCGCTCGACTATTTCCAATGGACCACGGTGCTTCGCGAGGTCTCGGCACTGACTGCCTATCACTGGGTTTATCGCGAGGCCGTGAAGCCGCAGCTGATCGCCGATCTGCTGATCCTCAACCGCCGGATGCCGCGCTCGCTCGCCGCCTGCTACGAGAACATCTCACGCTTCCTCGACGCTCTCGGCGATGCCTATGGCCGGCACGGCCCGGCTCAGCGCCAGGCTCGCAAGACGCTGGCAAGCCTTTCGAACGCGCGCATCGACTCCGTCTTCCAGCACGGGCTGCACGAATTCATCGAGGACTTCATCAGCGAGAACGGCCGCCTCGGCCTCACGATCTCGGAGCAGTATCTGCAATAAAGAACGCGACGGGCTCGCCTGCCCGCCCGCAGAACACTAGATATGGACCGGAAACCAACGCGCCCGTCGAGACAGCGATCGCCCATGCGGATCAGGATTTCCCACTCGATTACCTATGCCTATGACGAGCCCGTACGCCAGCTGACGCAGATTCTGCGGCTGACCCCGCGCGATCATGACGGCCAGCATGTGATGTCCTGGCGCATCGAGCCGACCGTCGACGGCAATCTGCGCGCGGGCCAGGATGCGCATGGCAACATCGTCCATACCTTCTCGGCCGATGGCCCGATCTCGGATCTCGCGATTCATGTCGGCGGCGTCATCGAGACTCTGGATTTGGCCGGTGTCATTCGCGGAACGATCGAGCGCGTGCCGCCCGAAGTGTTCCGGCGCGATACCTTGCTGACGACGCCCGACGACGCCTTGCGCGACTTCGCCGTGGCGGCAACGCGCGCCGACTCGACACCGCTCGCCAAGATGCACGCGTTGACAGAAGCGCTGCACGACTTGTTTGCCTGCGACCGTTCCGGCCAGCGTACCGGCGTAGGGGCTGCAGCCGCCTTCGCGGCCCGCGGCGGCATCCCGCAGGATCTCACGCATGTCTTCATGACCTGCGCGCGCCAGCTCGGAGTCCCTGCCCGCTACGTCTCCGGCTATGTCGCGCAATCCGATGCCCTGCCCGAGGCGGAAGGGGCGCATGCCTGGGCCGAGGTCTATCTCGAAGATTATGGCTGGATCGGATTCGATTGCGCCAACGGCTTGTGCCCGATCGACACTCATGTCCGCATCGCAGCCGGCCTCGATTTCGCCGATGCGGCGCCTGTCCGCGGTGCACGCAAGGGCGGCAGCGGCGAAAACCTCGCCGTGCTGGTCAGCGCCCGCGCTGCGAACGCACAGCTCGCCAATCAATAGCCTACGCGATTGCGACCGCCACAGCAGCCAGGGCGGCCCGATCAAGATTTCCCGGCGCGCATGAACGCGCCTGGACCGGCAAGCTGAAGGAACCGACCCCGTGACCTATTGTGCCGGACTTCTCGTGCAGGACGGGCTCGTGATGATCGCCGACACCCGCACCAATGCCGGGCTCGACGACATCTCGACCTTCCGCAAGCTGCATGTCTTTTCCTGGCCAGGCGAACGCAGCTTCGCGCTGGCGACGGCAGGCAATCTCTCCGTCACCCAATCGGTGGTGAGCCTGCTCCATGAAGGACTTCTCAATCCCGAGACCGGAGAACCCGATACGCTCCAGAGCGTTGGCTCGATGTTTAGAGCAGCGCAGCTCGTCGGCCGCGCCGTCCGCACCGTCAGGGAGATGGACGGTCCGGCCCTGGCGGAGGCCGGGCTGAAATTCGATATCTCTCTCCTCTTTGGAGGCCAGATCATGGGCCAGCCCATGCGGCTCTTCATGGTCTACGGCGCGGGAAACTTCATCGAATGCGGCATGGACGCGCCCTTCCTCCAGATCGGCGAGCACAAATACGGCAAGCCGATTCTGGACCGCGCCGTGACCTTCAAGACCCATCTCTACGACGCACTGAAGGTTGGTCTGATCTCGATGGATTCGACGATGCGTTCGAATCTCGGAGTTGGCCTGCCGATTGACCTGATCGTAATGCGGCGAGATGGCGAAGAGCCCGAGCTCAATCGGCGTATCGAGGCGGGGGAACCCTATTTCCACGACCTGCGCGAGCGTTGGTCCGCGGCACTGCGCGCGGCGCATCAGGCGATCCCGCGACCTCCTTACGGACCATCCGGAGGTTGAAATTTGATGTCTGCCTGCCCGTTTAGCAACCGGATATCAAGAATCGGCTGCAAAGGTGCAGGTTCCGACGGTTCTGAGACCCTTGATGCATTCGCCCTTTGTCGCGAAGACGACCAACGCGGACTCCTCGGCGCGGATGCTCACCAGCACCGTGACGACGCTCGCCTGTGCCTTTTTGCTGGTCATGGCTGCAGCGATCACCGTCGTCCTGACGATTGCGCATAACGCGAATACCGTCGAAGCAACCCGTCAGCGCGACCGGATCGAGGCCGCGATGGAGAACCAGCTTCGGCTGCGGCGCCTGCGGCTGGAAAGCCTGGCATCGACCGGCACGCTTCAGGCGGCCTTCCACCCGGCCATTCCGGCGGCAACACTGAGGTGGGCCTTCACGAAGCTGAGCCAGCGCTTTGAGGAATTTGACGGCGTCTATCTCGTCACCAGGAGCGGCCGCGTCCTGGCAGGCGTCGAGAACAACGTCGAAGCCTATCAGGCGGGCTACGAGGGCCTGCGTCTCTTTGACCCCACACTCCCGAGCCCGTCACAAAAACCAGCGAACGACAATGCAGCCACCCGCGCAGGGTTCATGCCAGGCTTTCGTTCGAGCCTGATCTACGATGGCCACGAAGTCCTGGCCATTTTGACCGCCGATCTCGAGCAGCTTCTCAATCTCCACCTTCTGAAGGCGGACGCGCCGGTCAACCTTATCGGCTATCGGCGCGTGACGAGCACGATCTTCGACGAGATGGCCACGCGCTATCGCATCAACGGCCTGCGCATCACCCGGACGATGCCAGCCAATCCCTTGGTGCGCCGCGACCTCGCCGCCCCCGACGGCGTCACCAGGGCCTGGTTGACCTGGACACCGGAGCGCCCCGGGGATGCCATGATCCGGCAGTTCATCTGGGCGCTGGCGGCAGCCGGGCTGATCTTTGCCGGTATCCTGCTCTATGCGATCCGCCGTCTGCGCGGAGCGGCCAATGAAATCCGGCTGCGCGAAGTGCAGATCCAGCGCCTTGCCGCACAGGACGAACTGTCGCTGCTGCCCAACCGTCGGACCTTCGATCTCAGACTCGACCAGGAGCTGGCTCAGATCACCCGGACCAAGACCGGGCTGTCCGTACTCCTGCTTGATCTCGATCGCTTCAAATCCGTCAATGATACCTATGGGCACAAGGCGGGCGACGAATTGATCCGGCAGGTCGCCGAACGACTCGCAGGCGTCATGCGGACCGGCGATACCGTCGCCCGCATTGGCGGCGACGAGTTCGGCATCATCCAGACCAACCTGCACGATGCCAGTGGCAGCGCTGCACTGGGAGAGCGCATTCTCGAAGCGCTGACGCGCCCCTTCAACCTGATGGGCATCGACACCGTGATCGGCTGCTCGATCGGCATCGCGCTCGCTCCCCAGGATGGGCACGACCGCGAGACGCTGCTCAGACTGGCCGATACGGCGCTCTACCAATCCAAGAACGAGGGCCGGAACCGCTACTCCTTCTTCGAGCCGCGCATGAACCGTGCGCTCCAGATGAAGCGCGTGGTCGAGGAAGACCTGCGCAAGGCGATAGCAAGGGACGAGCTACAGTTGCACTTCCAGCCGCAGGTCTCCGTCGACGGGACCGTCATCACCGGTGTCGAGGCCCTCGTGCGGTGGCCACATCCGCTCCATGGCATGGTTCCACCCTCGGAGTTCGTCGCCATCGCCGAGGAGCGCGGGCTGATCGTGCCGCTGAGCGAATGGGTGCTGCGCCGCGCCTGCCTCGAGGCAAAGCACTGGCCGGAGTTGCGGCTTGCCGTGAATGTCTCGCCGGTGCAGTTCAGACACAAGGATTTCGTCCAGAATACCATCCGGATCATCGAGGAAACCGGGTTCGATCCGAGCCGTCTCGAGCTGGAGCTGACTGAAGGCGTCGTCGTCGAGGACGCCGACGCCGCAGAGGCCGCGCTGATGGATCTGCGCGCCTATGGTGTCGGCCTCGCGCTCGACGATTTCGGGATCGGCTATTCCAGCCTGATCTACTTGCGGCGCTTCGCCTTCGACAAGATCAAGATCGACCGGTCCTTCCTGGAATATATGGAGACGACTGGCGAATCCGCGATCCTTGTCCACTCGATCGTGCATCTCGGCCGGGCTCTCGGCCTGCGGGTCTGCGCCGAGGGCGTCGAGACGCCCGAGCAGCACCGCTTTCTGCAGGCGATCGGTTGCCACGAACTGCAGGGCTTCCTGTTCTCCAAGGCAGTTCCGCCTGAGGAGATCGAGCGGCTGCGCGCCCTCGACATGCCATTCGCAGCCAGTCTCGTTGCGGCCTGACCGGGCCGATCGTCAGATCAGTTCGGAGATTCCGCTGACGATCGCGTAGGCAAATCCGGCGCTCAGGACAAGGCCGCCAATACCGACCAGCGTCCCCGCGATGATGAACAGTCCGTCGCGCTCGACCAGCCCCAGCCCCACCAGGCACACGGCAAGACCGAGCGGGATCTGTCCGATGAACGGTGCCGACACCACGAGGCCAAGCGCGAGGATCAAGATCAGCAGGCCAAGGATCGGGATCGCGACGGTCCCTCCCAGCATCGTCAGGCGCGGCCGCGAAATCCGTTCCAGCCGGACCAACGGAGGCAACGCGCGCGACACGGCCTTCGCCAGTTCCGGTTTGCCGATGGTCTTGTCGAGCAGCCCCTCGGGCAACCACGGCATGGCGCGCCCGGCCAGCATCTGCGCCGCCACGAAGGCAAGCACGAGCCCGCAGACCAGGGGAATGGGCGGCGGCATAGGCAGGCAGTTCGGCAGCCCGAGCAGGACCACGAGCAGTGCGTAGGTCCGATCCTTCAGAGCGGCGACGATGGTTCCGACGGGAATACGCTCACCGGGTAAGGTCGCGAGAGCCGTCAGCAGTCCGGATGTGCGCAAGGGCGATGACAAGCGTGATGGTCTGCCATTGGGGAGCTGCGACCTAGCACGCTCGCCCTTTGCCCAACAAGCGCCCATGGCGCAGACGCTCAATGCAGCGTCAGCACGCCGTTCACGTTTACGATCTCAGCCGGCCTGAGCAGACGCGAATGCGCAACGACCACTGAATGCAGCGGTCCATCGAGCTCACGACGCCAGAAGTCGAGGAAATCGCGGAGCACCGGAAAGCGCGGCGCCACATCATAATGCTGCCAGATGAAGGTCTGCAGCACGCTGGGATGATCCGGCATGCGGTATAGGATCGTCGCCGTGGTCAGCCCGTAGCCCTTGAGTTGCTTTATGAAGTCCTCTGATACCATCGCCCCCTCCCTCGTCGCGATGCGATGAAAGTGTAGCCGATTTCTTGAGGCTGCGCCTGCTTGGTTAACAAAAGCTTGCAAAACCAATGCCAAAGCGACCGCACATCGCGTGTATCCGCGACCATCGTTGGTCGCCGCGGCGCGAGCGGGCGCCCCCCGCATGGCTGCGCGCATCTAGGTTACAGCGTACAGCCCGCGGGCAATGTCAGGACTACCAGGGCTCTATCCCGTCAGTGCCTTCAGGGCCTCAGGCGTATCGACATCGATCGCAATCGCGGGATCGTCGAGCGGCACCTCCACGACCGACTCTCCGGCGGCGTCCAGCAGGCGGCGAGCCCCCTGGTCGCCCGAGAGGCGCTCCACCGCCTGGAAAAGCGCACGCGACAACAGCGCCGGGTTGCCGCGCTGACCGAACAAGGTTGGCACCACGGCGAGAGCGTCGGGCCGGTCGGCGAAGGCCTCGGCCAGCCGATTGATCACCTGCGGGGTCACGTTCGGCATATCGCCGAGCGAGACCACCGCACCCGGGACATCGTCCGGCAAGGCTCTGAGGCCGGCGCGGACCGAGCTGGATAGGCCGGCCGCGAAATCGGGGTTGTCCACGAATGCGACATCGAGCCCCGCGAGCGCCGCCCTGACCTCGGCCGCCTGATGCCCGGTGACCACCAATACGGGCGTAGCGCGGGAGGCGAGCTGCGCTTTCACGGCATGACGAACGAGAGGCTCGCCACGGACCGTCTGCAGCAGCTTGTTGCGTTCCCCCATCCGGGTCGAGCGCCCGGCCGCGAGCACAAGCCCGGCAACGGGTGCCACAGCCTGATGGCCAGGTGCACGCGGCTGCGGCCGCGTGACGATCTCCATCAGAAGGCCGCCGACCCCCATCTTCTGAATGTCCGCACGGGTCACGGGAACACCGGCTAGCGCGCGCTGCAGCACCCAGTCGAACCCATTCTCCTTGGGCGAACGGGCGCAGCCCGGCGCGCCGATCACCAGCTTGCCGTCAAGTTCGCCGAGCAGCAGCAGGTTGCCGGGGTCGACCGGCATGCCGAGATGTTCGATGCGGCCGCCTGCCTCTTGCAGAGCCAGCGGGATCACGTCGCGGCGATCGGTGATCGCCGAGGCACCGAAGACGACGACGATATCGGCTGGTCCCGCCACCGCCCTGCGGATGGATTCCGCGAGCGGTCCCGATTGATGCGGCACACGCTCGTCCGATTCGACCCTTGCACCTGCCGGAGCAAGACGCTCCGCCATTACCCGCAGCGTCTTGTCGACCACCGAAGGCTTGAGACCGGGCAGCAATGTCGAAACCACGGCCACCGATTTGAGGTGGTATTCGGTGACCGCGATCGGGCGGATCGCTCCGATCCGCCCGATCGCGTCGTCGACGCGCTGACTCGGGACGCCATAGGGAATGATCTTCACGGTGGCGACCATTTCGCCCGCAACGACCGCCCTGAGGGCTGGCAGCGTCGCGACGGTGATGGCCTCGTCGATCGTGTTGAAGGCGTCGAGCGCCGGCACGTCGAGCATCAGAACACCCGCAGTCGCGGCAAAGAGATTGACCCTGCCGGTAAAGGGAGCCTCGGTCACCACGCCGCGCCCGGCGAGCGCCCTTGCAAGACGTTCGGCAGCCACATTTTCGTCGACGTCGCCGGCTTCGAGCTGGACTGCGACCAGTTCGGTGACGCCAGCTCCCGCCAAGCGGCGCGCATCATCCTCCGTGATCGTCGCCCCCTTGCGGACGATGACCTCGCCTGCCCGCACCGAATGCGCCGCAACGGAGCCGACGGCATCGGCGATAGCGACCGGGCCGAATTTCATGAGAGTGCCCTGCGCGGGCCACGCAGTGTCATCACGATCTCACCGAGAATGGCGAGCGCGATCTCTGATGGAGAGACCGCGCCGATGTCCAGCCCGATCGGCGCATGGATGCGGGCCAGCGTCGCCTCATCGAAGCCAGCCGCCGTCAGGCGCTCGATGCGCCTGCCATGCGTCTTCCGGCTGCCCAGCGCCCCGATATAGAAGCAGTCCGAGCGCAAGGCCGCCTCCAGCCCGGGATCGTCGATTTTCGGATCGTGGGTCAGGGCGACGAAGGCGGTATAGCTATCGAGGCCGAGCTGCTTGATCGCTTCATCCGGCCACTCCGGCAGCAGCGTCACGTCGGGAAAGCGTTCGGGCGTAGCAAAGGCGGTCCGCGGATCGATGATGGCGACATCGAGATCCAGCAACTTCGCCATCGGCGCCATCGCCTGCGAGATATGCACCGCACCGGTGACCACGACGCGCGGCGGAGGCACCTGCACGGTCAGGAAGTAACGTGTCCCCTCCGTCTCGACCGTACCGCTCTTGCCGGTACGCAATTGCTTGTCGAGCAGGTCCGCCAGCGGATCGGTCGCGAGATCGGCCTCCCCTACCAGCCGTTGAGCACCGCTGCCGATATCAGTGACCAGCACTGCGGCACGGCGGGCGGCGCGCTCGACATTGAGCGCGGAGAGCAGCGAAAGATCCATGCCTCAGCCCCTGTCGGTCGCAAGCTTGACGCCAAGGCCGATCATCAGAGAACCACCGAGCCAGCGGCCGAAGGCAAATCCAGCCTTGGTCTTCTTCATCGTCTTGACGACCGCCGATGCTCCCAGCACCGTCACGAAATCGGCCGAGGAAAAGGCGAAATTCACGATCGTGCCGAGGATCAGGAACTGCGCCCAGACCGGCAGGGACGCCGCGGGGTCAACGAACTGCGGCAACAACGCGATGAAGAACAGCGCCACCTTGGGGTTCAGCACCTCGACGATGAAGGAATCGAGCAACGCCCGTTTCACGGTCTTGGGCGGCGAGACATCGACATCCGTTCCGCCGAGCCTGGAGCGGATCATGCTGATGCCGAGCCAGACCAGATAGAGCGCGCCGGCGAGCTTCACCGCGACATAGAGTTCCGGCACATGCTTGAACACGGCCGAGAGGCCGAAGGCAGCTGCGATGACATGCAGGTAGCAGCCGAGATGGATGCCCAGCATCGCCATGAAGCCAGCGCGGCGGCCATGAGTAATCGTCTGCGCCGCCGTGTAAAGCAGAGCCGGGCCGGGGAAATAAGCGACAGCGATCGTCAACACCGCAAAGGCGGCAAGTGTTTCCCAGGAAGCCATCAGTGCACCTTCTCGACATAGACCCGAATGCGACCGCCGCAGGAGAGACCGACCTTCCAGGCCGTCTCGTCCGCGACGCCGAATTCAAGCGTGCGCGCCTGTCCATCGGCGATGACGTCGGCAGCCTCTTCCACCACGGCGCCCTCGACGCAGCCTCCGGAGACCGAGCCGAGGAAATTACCCTCTTGATCGATGACAAGATGCGAGCCCACCGGGCGGGGGGCGGAGCCCCAGGTCTCGATCACAGTGGCAAGCGCCACGCCGCGCCCGGCCTTGGCCCAACTCTCGGCCGTGGCGAGAATATCGGTGTCGGTACTGATCATGGCTATCGGTCCCTGTTCGGCCCGCGGCGCCGGAGCGCAGTTTAGACGCACCGCATCATACGCGCGAGCGGGCCGCGAGCCCCGCCTACTTAAGCATAGTCGCCGCAGGTTTCGAGCATGCGGCGGGCATCCGGATGGCGAAAACACGTGCCCCTCCTCGACCTACGGTAACGATCCCTCTATCCAGCGCGCATTGAGGCATGGCGGCCCATGGACGGCATCGTTCTACTGCACGGCATTGCGCGGCGCTCCGGATCGCTCTCGGGGCTCGAACGCATTCTGAAGGCCGATGGCTACGGGACACTGAACCTCGACTATCCCGCGCGCAGCAACGGCCTCGACGACATTGCCTCGCAACTGCATGAGCCGATCGCGCGCTTCAGCGGCGGGCTCGACGGCCGACTGCATTTCGTCACTCATTCGATGGGAGGGCTAGTGGCGCGCTCCTATATCACCCGCCACCGCCCAGAGCGGCTCGGCCATGTCGTGATGCTGGCGCCCCCCAACGAGGGCAGCGAGATCGCCGATCTGCTGAAGGGAAACCCGCTCTATCGCGCGTTCTTCGGTCCGGCCGGCGCGGAGCTGGTTACGGCAAGGCCGGAGCAGTTGCTCCGCATCCTCGGCCCAGTCGACTATCCGCTCGGCGTGATCGCTGGCGACCGCTCGTTCTATCCACTCTCGTCCCTGCTATTGCCGCGGCCAAATGACGGCCGGGTCTCGGTTGTGCGCACCCGCGCCACCGGGATGAGCGATCACATCACGCTGCACGCGACACATCCACTGATCATGCGCAACCGCGAGGCGATCGAGCAGACGCGGCACTTCCTACAGCATGGCCGCTTCAGCAGACCCGCCTAGCCCGCCTTCTTCAACCACAGGCGTGGATCACTTCTCCGGTCTGCGTCCGGCGAGAGCACGGCGCAGAGATCGGCCATCGCCGCGAGGTTGTGTATCGGCCTGAACGAATCGACATGCGGCAGCATCGCCCGGATGCCGCTGGCCCGCGCCTGAAATGCATCGAAGCGCAGCAGCGGATTGAGCCAGACGAGCTGGCGGCAGGAGCGGTGCAGCCGGTCCATCTCGAAGGCGAGCTCGCCATCGAGATGTCGCTCCAGCCCGTCGGTGAAAAGCAGAACGATCGCCCCGCCCGAAAGCACGCGCCGCGACCAGACGCGATTGAAGCTGTGCAGGGCATCGGCAATGCGGGTGCCACCTTCCCAGTCCGGCGCTGCCCTGCCGGCAAGGGCCAGCGCCTCGTCAGGGTCCCGGGCCCTCAGGCTCCGCGTGACATTGGTCAAGCGCGTGCCGAAGACGAAGGAATGCACCCGGCGGCGCTTCTCCGTGATCGCGTGCAGGAAATGCAGAAAGATGCGCGAATACTCTGCCATCGAGCCCGAGATATCGACGAGCGCGACCACCGGGGGATGGATCTCGGCGCGCTCGCGAAATGCGAGGTCGATCGAGCCGCCTCCCCCCCTGAGCGAACGCCGGAAGGTGCGGCGTGGGTCGATGCGCGCGCCGACATGCGATGCCTGGAAACGCCGCGTCGGCACGGTATCCCGCGGCAGGCGCAGCTCGGACATCAGCTGCTTGGCCTTGGCGATCTCCGCCGCACTCATCTGGGCGAAGTCGCGTGACTTCAGCATTTCGCGATCGGAGACGGTCAGGCGCGCCGAAAGCTCGGTCAGTTCGACCGGGGGTTCGTCATGCTCGTCTCGCGGCGGAGCAAATGCTTCAGCGACCCGCAACGCACCCGCTTCCGCCTTCTCCGGCTGACTATCCGCCCCCGGAGAGACGGGGGACATTTGCGCCATGATCTTCTCGATCAGATTGCGCCGCCGCCAGAACAGACGAAAGGCCTGGTCGTAGATCACGCTGTCCTCGTGCCGCTTCACGAAGATCGCATGCAGCGCCCAGTAAACGTCGTCGCGTGCACCGAGCGCACCATCCGCCAGCGCCTCGACGGCCTCGACCACCGCCCCCGCACCAACGGGCACACCGGCGATGCGCAGCGCCCGCGCGAAATAGACGATGTTCTCAGGCAGCTTGCCGGTCACGAGGTTCTCACCGTCATGGTAGACGCGGATCGCCGGCCAGGGCTTGCCGCGCGATCACGCTGCGGTCTCGGTCATGAAGACCTTCTGCGCAATGACCCATTTGCCGTCGACTTTTACGAAGGAGAGCAGATCCGTGAAATAGCGCGGCGGCATCTGGCATTTTAGCTTCACCAGAGCCAGGGCCGGGCCCACGAGATCGATGGTCAGGATATGGTCGCTGCGCTCCATCCCAGCAGCCTTCGGAGACTGGCGATTGCGCACGGCCTCGAACCACTCGGCGCGCGGCACGATCTTCAGTTCGCCGTGGAGCGATTGGGTCAGTGCGCTTGTCGGATGAAAGATCTGGCTCAGCTTGCCGACATCGCCCTCATAGAGCCCGTCGAGATAAGTCCAGGTAGCGGCTTCGATCGCCTTGATGTCGTCGTTCATCGCTTGCTCCATCATGCGCGGGCCGGTCCCGCGCATCCACCTGCTGCGACGCGAATGAGAGGAAAGACCTGGGTCGGTACACAAGGCCTGTCCTCACGGCAGGCGCGCCTATCCCCGCACGTCGGCCTTCACCTGGTCCAGCAGTTCCTTCACCTTCGAGCCCTGCATCGCCTGGATGTCGTCCTGGTACTTGAGCAGCGCCCCCAGCGTGTCCGAGACGATCGCGGGGTCAAGCGCGACTGCGTCGAGTTCGACCAGCGCACTTGCCCAATCGAGTGTCTCGGCGACGCCCGGCGCCTTGAACAGCTCCTCCTTGCGGATCGCCTGCACGAAGGCGACGACCTGCTTTGCCAGCTTGGCCGGGGCCTCCGGTGCGCGCGCTTTCAGGATGGCAAGCTCGCGAGCCGTGTCGGGGTAGCCGACCCAGTGGTAGAGGCAACGGCGCTTCAACGCGTCGTGGATCTCGCGTGTACGGTTCGAGGTCAGGATCACGATCGGCGGCTCCGCCGCCTTGATCGTGCCAAGCTCGGGAATCGTCACCTGCGCGTCGGCCAGCACCTCGAGCAGGAAGGCCTCGAAGGCCTCGTCGGTGCGGTCGAGTTCGTCGATCAGCAGGATTGGCGCCCCGCCCTCCTGCGGCTCCAGCGCCTGCAAGAGCGGGCGCTTGACCAGATAGCGCTCCGAGAAGATGTCGGATTCGAGTCGGGCACGATCCCCCGCAGCGCCACCCGCCTCCGCGAGACGGATCGCCATCATCTGGCCCGCATAGTTCCACTCATAGACTGCGGAGGCGAGATCGAGCCCCTCATAGCATTGCAGCCGGATCAGGCGCCGCCCGAGCGCGGCCGCCAGCACCTTGGCAATCTCGGTCTTCCCCGTGCCGGCCTCGCCCTCCAGCAGCAGCGGTCGCTTCATGCGCAGAGCCAGATAGAGCACAGTCGCCAGCGCCCGATCGGCGACATAGCCCTGCGATTGCAGGAGAGAAAGCGTGGCGTCGATGGAACCGGGAGTTTTCAAGGGCTTCTCGCGACAAAAGAACAGAGCCAGTCAGGCGGCAGCTATGGCCTCGATCTCGAGAAGCCAAGCCTCGTCGAAGATCCCAGCGATGACGACGGAGAGCGCAACCTTCCGGTCGCCGAGGATCTCCTTGCGCGACTGCCGGCTCTCCGCGGCAAAGCGGCGATCGGAGAGAAAGGTCGTGACCTTGACGAGGTTGTCGAGCGTCATGCCGGCAGCGTGCAACTGGGCCTCGATATTGCGCCAGACCAACCGCGATTGTTCGGCAAAGCTCTCCGGCACCGTTCCATCGCGCGTGCTCGGAATCTGCCCGCTGATGTAGAGCTGTCGGCTCGCGCCGGAAACCAGCAGGGCCTGGGCATAGCCGCCGGCTGCTTCGGGCGCTTCGGGCGCCGTGATGACCATCTTGTCCATGTTCCGCTCGCAACCAGCCAATCAGCAAAAATCCTCCCCTGTGTGGGGGAGGATTCCGTCGCAGGTCAATCGGCTTCGGCTATTTGCCCGTCGCCCTGGCAACTGCTTCCCGTGCCATCACGCCAATCAGATGGGCCCGATACTCGGCATCGGCATGCATGTCGGCATTGATGCCCTTGGCCGTGTGCTTGATGCCATCGAGAGATTTCGCAGCGAACCGGGCCTTCAGGGCGGCCTCGGCCTCCGGCCAGCGGAAGACCCCGCCTTCACCGGCTCCCGTCACCGCGACACTGACCTCCGAGCCCCGCTTGGCCACGAAGACGCCGACCAGTGCATAGCGGGAAGCCGGGTTGCGGAACTTGGCGTAGCCTGCCTTCGACACCAGCGGGAAGGAGATCCTGACAACGATCTCGCCCTCCTCCAGCGCCGTCTCGTAGAGGCCGGTGAAGAACTCTTCGGCCGTGAGCTTGCGCTTGTTGGTGACAATGGTGGCGCCGAGCGCCATGAGCGCCGCCGGATAATCCGCCGCCGGGTCGTTATTGGCGACAGAGCCGCCAATCGTGCCGCGATGGCGCACATGCGGGTCGCCAATATGCGAGGCGAGATAGGCCAGCGCTGGGATCGCCTCCCGGACGACAGCCGAGTCCGCCACTTCGGCATGGGTCGTCATCGCACCGATGACGACATTGCGCCCCTTGCGCTCGATGCCCCTGAGATCGGCGCAACCGCCGAGATCGACGAGGTGTGTCGGCGACGCGAGGCGCTGCTTCATGGTCGGCAGCAGGGTGTGCCCGCCGGCCAGCAGCTTGGCATCCTCCTTCTTGGCGAGGAGACCAGCGGCCTGGCGGGCCGTGGCCGGGCGATGATAGGTGAAAGCGTACATCGTGTTGTCCTTTCAGATCACTCGGCGGCCATTCGCTTGATGCTCTTCTGCGCTGCGCGCCAGACCACCTGCGGCGTTGCCGGCATGGTGACCTCCTCATGGCCGAGCGCATCGGTGATGGCGTTGATCACGGCCGGCGGCGAGGCAATCGCGCCCGCCTCGCCGCAGCCCTTGATGCCCAGCGGGTTGGACGGGCACGGCGTCACCGTCATGCCGACATCGAAGGACGGCAGATCGTCCGCACGCGGCATGCAGTAATCCATGAAGCTCGCAGTCACGAGCTGGCCGTCCTGATTGTAGCGCGCCCCTTCGAGCAGCGCCTGGCCGACGCCCTGGGCAATGCCGCCATGGACCTGGCCCTCGACGATCATCGGGTTGATCACGATGCCGAAATCGTCGACGGCCGCCCAGCGTTCGATTCTGGTGATGCCGGTCTCGGGATCGATCTCGACCTCGCAGATATGGACACCGGCCGGGAAGGTGAAGTTCGTCGGATCGTAGAACGCACCTTCCTTCAGCCCCGGCTCGAGATCCTGCCCGTTGAACTTGTGGGCGACATAGGCCTGCAGCGCACAGGAGCCGAAATCGAGCGTCTTGTCCGTGCCCTTCACGCGGAAGTTGCCATCCTTGAAATCGATATCGGCCTCGTCCGCCTCGAGCACATAGGCCGCGACCTTCTTGCCCTTGGCGATGACCTTGTCGACAGCCTTGGCGATCGCGGACATGCCGACCGCGCCCGAACGGGAGCCATAGGTACCCATGCCCATCTGCACCTTGTCGGTGTCGCCATGGATGATCGAGACATTCTCGATCGGGATGCCGAGCCGGTCGCTGACGAGCTGGGCAAAGGTCGTCTCATGGCCCTGGCCGTGGCTGTGCGAGCCGGTCAGCACCTCGACGGTCCCAACGGGGTTGACCCGCACCTCCGCCGATTCCCACAGGCCGACGCCAGCCCCCAGCGAGCCGACCGCAGCCGACGGTGCGATACCGCAGGCCTCGATATAGGAGGAGAAGCCGATGCCACGCAGCTTGCCGTTGCGGGCCGAGTCGCGCTTGCGCTTGGCGAGCCCCTTGTAGTCGATGATCTCCAGCGCCTTCTTCATCGAGGCAGCATAGTTGCCGGTGTCATACATCATGATCACCGGCGTCTGATGCGGGAACTTCTTGATGTAGTTCTGCATCCGGAACTTGGCCGGATCCTTGCCGAGTTCGCGCGCCGCAATCTCGACCAGGCGCTCGACCACGAAGGTCGCCTCCGGCCGGCCGGCGCCTCGATAGGCATCGACCGGAGCCGTATTGGTGTAGACCGCATCGACCTCGCAATAGATCGCCGGGATATCGTACTGGCCCGACAGCAACGGGGCGTAGAGATAGGTCGGCACCGAGGACGAAAAGGTCGAAAGGTAGGCACCGAGATTGGCCGTCGTCTTCACCCGCATGCCGATCATCTTGCCATCAGCGTCGGTCGCGAGCTCGGCATGGGTGACATGGTCGCGCCCATGCGCATCGGAGAGGAAGGCCTCGGTACGGTCCGAGGTCCATTTCACCGGCCGGCCCACCTTCTTCGCAGCCCAGACGCAAACCGTCTCCTCGGCATAGATGAAGATCTTGGAGCCGAAGCCGCCGCCGACATCCGGCGCGACGACACGCAGCTTGTTCTCCGGCGCAATGCCGATGAAGGCGGAAAGGACGAGCCGCGCAACATGCGGGTTCTGGCTCGTTGTGTAGAGCGTGAAGGCGCCCTCGCCCTGGTCGTAATCGCCGACGGCCGCGCGCGGCTCCATCGGGTTCGGCACCAGGCGGTTATTGACGAGGTCGAGCTTCGTGACGTGCTTGGCCGCCTTGAACGCCTTTTCGGTCGCAGCCTTGTCGCCGAGATGCCAGTTAAAGACCGTGTTGTCGGCAGACTCGGCATGGACCTGGGTCTTCGAGCTCGCAGCACTCGCCGTGTCGACCACCGCCGGCAGCACGCCGTAATCGACGCCGATCGCCTCAGCCGCGTCCCTGGCCTGCGCCAGCGTCTCGGCCACCACGACCGCGACATGGTCGCCGACATAGCGGACCTTGCCCTGCGCCAGCGCCGGGTGCGGGCTGGCCCGCATCGGCGAACCGTCCTTGTTATGGATCATCCAGCCGCAGATCAGCCCACCGATCTTATCGGCGGCAAGATCCTCGCCTGTATAGATCCCAAGCACGCCCGGCATCGTCGCCGCGGCCTTGGCGTCGATCCTGTTGAGCGTGGCATGGGCATGCGGCGAACGCAGGAAATAGGCGTAGGTCTGGCCCGGCCTGTTGATGTCGTCGGTGTAGCGGCCCTGGCCGGTGATGAAACGGTGATCTTCCTTGCGGCGGACAGCGGCGCCGATTCCGGTTGCGGACATGGTGTTCCCTCCTCGCACAGCGCCTCTGGCGGACGCCTCATGGCTTGAGAACCGGCCTGCGCGGGAGCGCGCCGGCCGAAGGCGTCACTCGGCAGCCTTGCGCGTCGGCGCCGCCGCCTTGCCCATCGCCTCCGCCCCGGCAGCGATCGCCTTGACGATGTTGTGGTAGCCCGTGCACCGACAGATATTGCCATCGAGATCATCACGGATCGTCGCTTCATCGAGCGAATGGCCACGACGGCTCACCATATCGACCGCAGCCATGATCATGCCTGGAGTGCAGTAGCCGCATTGCAGGCCGTGATGCTCGCGAAATGCCTCCTGCATCGGATGCAGCACGCCGTTCACGGCGAGCCCTTCGATCGTCGTCACCGTGGCGCCATCGACCGAAAGAGCAAGCGTCGTACAGGACTTCACGGCTTTGCCGTCGAGATGGACGACACAGGCACCGCACTGGCTGGTGTCGCAGCCGACATGCGTACCGGTCAGTCGTAGGTTCTCGCGCATGAGCTGCACCAGCAGGGTGCGAGGATCAACATTCGCGGTGACGGCCTTGCCGTTCACCGTCAACGAAACCGTGGCCATGAGCACATCTCCTGGGACCCTACGTCCGGCGCCCGGCCAGTGACCCTCCCAGCCACTGAAATCCGGAGCCGGAGCCGTTCGCGAAACCTCTAGCCTCATCAGGCAGTTTTTTCTTGGAACAGCTCGAAACGGAATGTGGACCCGGGATTTTGCGCGGTCAAGCGCGATGGCGACAAGATGAAGCGGCGATTTTGCGGACTTTGAGTGCTGTTTTCGCCAAGCATCAACGCTGCACTGCAACAAACACACGCGTACGAAAACGCGCGCGAGAACGGCCTGCATTCGCAGAATGTTAACGCCGGAGATCACAGCTTTGCTGATCGCTATCGAAGCCTTGCTCGGGATCATGAACGTGTCGGTGTCGACCATCTCTGATCAAATCCAGCGGCGCCTGCGCGCCATCGGCTTCGACGAGGCCCAGCGCGAGCGCCTGCGAAGCTATCGCTCCATTGTGGACCGTGTGATCGAGGGCCTCGTTGCCAAGGATTTTGCCCGTGCCTTCGTGATCCATGCGCCCCTGCGCAGCACGGTGGAGCCCGTCGCCGAAACGCTCTATCCGGCCGAAGCCGCACATTTCAAGCAGCTGTTCGATGGAGAGTTCGGCGAAGCCTATTGCAATTCGATCGAGCGCTTATGTGTGCTGGAGCGCGTGGCCAAGGTCGGTCCACGCCCGCGGGTCTCGATCGCCTTCGCATTGTACCAGGCGATCTCGGTCGCCAGCCGTTGGCGCCTTGTCCTGTCGCCGAAGAAGGTGGGCCGCGATCTCTACATCATCGAGCGGATCCTGACCTACGACATCAACACCGCGATCACGATCGATCAGCAGATCGAGGCTGGCGAGGCCGAACGGCGCGGACAGGCCCTCGACAACGCCGCTGCGCTGATGAAGTCCCGCATCGGTCAGCTCGATACGACGATCAGCGGCGCGGTCGACCAGTTCGTCTCGACCTCGTTCGAGACGACCGAAGCCACCACCTTCATCAAGAATCAGATCGGTAGCCTCGCCCACGCCTCCGCCCTCGTGCGCGAAAAGGCGATCCAGACGGCTGCCGCCACAGAAGAGATGTCGGCCAACATCGCCGAGATCGGACACCGCGCCCGGCAAAGCCTCGCGATTGCCAATCGGGCCGTCGACGACGCGGAGGCGATGAATTCGGCCGTCGCAAGGCTGCGCGAGGTCACCGGCAGCATCGGTACCGTAGTCGGGCTCATCGCCGATATCGCGGCACAGACCAATCTGCTCGCGCTGAACGCAACCATCGAGGCCGCACGCGCCGGGGAGGCTGGCCGAGGCTTCGCGGTCGTCGCCTCCGAAGTGAAATCGCTGGCGACCCAGACCGCCAGCGCGACGCAGGATATTGCCCGGCAGATCGCCGAACTGGCCGCCAGTGCCGAGGTCTGCGGCGTCCGCTCTGCGTCGATCGGCAAGACGATCGGTGAGATCAGGGGCGATTCCGAAGCGATCTCGGATGCCGTCGCCCAGCAAAGCTTCGTCACGACCAGCATCGCCCGCGATGCGGCCGAAGTCGCAAACAGCTCCGACGAAGCCATCGCCAGTGCGACCGCCGTCAATGACGGACTTGCCACGACGGCAAGAGCGCTCGAGCGTGCCAACACAGCCGCGTCGGACATCGCGCTCCAGATCGGAGCGGCGGAAGCGTCCGTCAGCGAGGCTCTCGCGTCGCTGCGCAAGGCCTCGTAGATCACCGAACCGGATAGTGTATCCGGTTCGGTGATCTAACCTCCTGCGTTTGCATCGGATTTTCCGAGAACCGCATCCACGTTTCGGGCCGATGCTTTGGGCGCGCTCAGCCTTCGCTGACCGCCTTGGCGAAATTCGCAAAGAATTCGTCGGCAAGCTTCTTCGAGACCGAATCGATCAGTCGGGATCCAAGCTGCATCAGCTTGCCGCCGACCTGCGCCTCGACCTCGTAACTCAGCAATGTCTGCCCTGCTTCCGCGTCACTGAGCACGACCTTGGCGCCGCCCTTGGCGAATCCGGCGATCCCGCCCTCGCCCTCGCCCGCGATACGGTAGCCATTCGGCGGATCGAGATCGGCAAGCTCGACCTTGCCGCGGAAGGTCGCCTTCACCGGCCCGAGCTTGACCTTCACCACCGCCGAGAAATGCGTATCGTCGTCCTTGGTAAGCTGTTCGCAGCCGGGAATGCAGGCCTTCAGCACCTCGGCATCGTTGAGCTTTGCCCAGACCACATCCTTGCTGGCGGGTAAGGTGACCTCGCCATTCATCGTCATCGCCACGGCGTCACTCCTCCATCTTGGCTGCGCCGAACGGCCCATATTGCGGGCGAGCGCGCCTCGGGTCTATCCAAGGACCCATTGGTCTATCCTTGATCGGAAAGCGCCAGCCTAGACAAGGGGAGCGAGCCTGCATTGCGCCACGCATTTCCGAACACGCGGAGCCGCCATGACTGACCTGCCCGGTCTCTATGGCGAGCTCTTCGCCGATCACGAGATGGCAAGCCTGTTCGAAGACCGGGCACTTCTGCAAGGCATGCTGGATTTCGAGGCCGCGCTCGCTCGCGCCGAAGCGGCCGCCGACGTCATCCCCGCGGCCGCCGCCGACGTGATCGCGGCGGCCTGCAAGGCCGAGCTTTATGACATCGGCGCCATCGGCAGGGCCGCGACTCTTGCAGGCAACCCCGCAATCCCGCTGGTCAAGCAATTGACCGCCCAGGTCGCTGCGGTCGATCCGGAAGCGGCCAAATGGGTGCATTATGGCGCAACCAGCCAGGATGTGATCGATTCCGGCCAGGCCCAGCAATATCGCACGGCCTACCGGCTGATCCTCCGGCGCTCCGCCCGTCTCGCCCACGCCCTCGCCGACCTGACGAAGCGCCATCGAAACACTCCGATGATCGGGCGCACCTTCCTCCAGCATGCCGTGCCGATCAGCTTCGGCGTCAAGGTGGCGCAGTGGCTTGGGCCGATCGTTCGCTTCCACGACGATTTCATGATCTACGGCCAGGCTTCGCATCAGTTGGGCGGAGCAGCCGGGACCCTGGCCTCGCTCGGCGACAAGGCTGAAGCCGTGCTCCAGAATTTCTGCAGGACGATGCCGGCGATCGGCGCAGTCCTGACGCCCTGGCACACGGAGCGGCACCGGCCGGCGCGGATCGCGGCCGAGCTTGGCATCGTCCTGGGGCATCTCGGCAAGATCGCCCAGGACACGGCGCTGATGGCGCAGACCGAAATCGGCGAACTGGCCGAGCCGGAAGCGCCCGGAAAGGGCGGCTCCTCCGCCATGCCGCACAAGCGCAACCCGGTGCTGTGCACGCTGATCCTCGCCGGAGCGAAGCGCGCTCCGGGGCTGGTTTCGACCATGCTCGCAGCGATGCCGCAGGAGCACGAGCGCGCCATGGGCGGCTGGCATGCCGAATGGCGCACGCTTGCCGAACTCTTCATCATCGCCGGTACGGCACTCCATCAAAGTGTGGCGCTGATCGAGGGCCTGCAGGTCTTTCCGGAACGGATGCGGCAGAATCTCGAGCTCACCCACGGCCTGGTCATGGCCGAGCGGGTTTCGCTCGCGCTTGCGGCGTCGATCGGCCGGGCCGAGGCGCATCACCTGCTCGAGGAGGCAAGCCGCGACTGCGTGGCCAGCGGCAGGCATCTCAAGTCCATTCTCGCCGAGCATCCGGCGCTCGCCGGCCGCCTTGGTGAAAACGAACTCGACATCTTGTTCGATCCGGCGACCTATCGCGGAGCGAGCGACTGCATCATCGACCGGATACTCGCGCTCTACGAAGAAGAGCGCGAGTATAAGGACTGACATGCTGCAACTGACCGACGAGGAGCGGGCGATTGCCTCCGGCGCGCGAGGCGGTGGCTCAGCGATGGCCTTGCGTATCGTCGCCGAAGCCGCTCGCCTGATGGGTGCACGGAGGTTGATACCCGTTGCCTCGGCCCATATCGACGGCGCGCTCTACCACGGTGATTCCGGCACGCTCTTCGCGGAGAAACTGGTCGAGGGCGGCGCCAGGGTCGCTGTGCGGGCGACGCTGAATGTCGGCTCCCTCGCCCCCGCCGGCTGTGCCGTGATCCGCCTCGCCGCACATCAGCGCGATATGGCGGCCCGCATGATGCGCGCCTATGAGGCGATGGGCTGCGAACCGAGCTGGACCTGTGCGCCCTATCAGGCCGGACACCGCCCCGCACAGGGCAGCGACGTCGCCTGGGGCGAGTCGAATGCCGTCGTCTTCTGCAACTCGGTGCTGGGCGCGCGCACCAACCGCTATGGCGATTTCCTCGACATCGCCTGCGCGATTGCCGGGCGCGCCCCGGATTACGGCCTCCACCGCGCCGAGAACCGTGTCGCGGAGTTGCTGCTCGACGTCGGAGGGCTCTCGAAGGAGCTGCGCCGGTCGGATGTGTTCTATCCCGTGCTCGGCACCTTTCTTGGACGCGCTGCCGGGAGCACGGTCGTCGTAATCGAGGGGCTTCAGGATTGTACGACCGAGGACCGTCTAAAGGCGCTCGGTGCGGCTGCTGCCTCGGCCGGAGGCGTCGGCTTGTTTCATGTCGCCGGTGTCACGCCCGAAGCTCCTGATCTCGCCACGGCA
The DNA here is from genome assembly GCF_056396065.1 of Allobosea sp. 05T433. Taxonomy (NCBI): domain Bacteria; kingdom Pseudomonadati; phylum Pseudomonadota; class Alphaproteobacteria; order Hyphomicrobiales; family Alloboseaceae; genus Allobosea; species Allobosea sp. 05T433. Next base: position 92,985 of record NZ_JBFTKS010000010.1, read on the forward strand.
CTCGGGGACCGCCCCCCGAAACAGCGCATCGTGCTGACGCATCTGGAGGTGCAGGCGACCCTTGCGCGGCTCTCCACGGCAGGCACCACCGACCGTATCGACGCAGTCGCGATCGGCTCGCCACACCTTTCCCTGAAGGAGATGGGTGAGCTGGAAAACCTGCTCGCGGACCGCACGCTCTCTCGCCCGCTTTACGCCAATACCGGTCGCCACGTGCTCCAACCTCTGGAAGCGCAGGGGCGCCGCAAGCGCCTCGAAGCCGCCGGCGTCATCTTCGTCGTCGATACCTGCGTGGTGGTGACGCCGATCCTGCCCGAGATCGAAGGCGCGGTGCTGATGACGAACTCCGGCAAGTTCGCGCAATATGCTCCGGGCAATACCGGCTACGCCGTGACCTACGGCTCGCTCTCCGAATGCGTCGAGAGCGCCGTCGCCGGTCGCCTCGTCAGGGAGCCCCGGACATGGTCTTGAAGGGCGAAATCCTGATCCCCGGCGGCGACGTGAAGGGCGAGTGCCTGGCGCTCAGCGCAGCAATCAGCTTCTGGGGCGGCGTCGATCCGCGCACGGGCCTGATCATCGATGCGCGCCATCCCGAGCGAGACCGCAACATCGCTGGCACTGTGCTCGCCCTGCCCGGCACGATCGGTTCGTCCTCTGCCTCGGCCGTGCTGCTCGAACTCGTCCATGCCGGGAACGCGCCCGCGGCGATCCTGATGGATGCGCCCGATGCGATCCTGCTGCTCGGCCTCGTCGTCGCGCGTGAGATGGGTTGGCCGACGCCGCCGGCTCTGAGGCTGCCCGCATCGCAGCAAGCGGCGCTTGCAGGTAAGACGCTTCTGATCAGCAGCGACGGCAACATCGCGGTACAATAGGCCAGGGAGAGACAGGACGATGCCGATCGAGACCATCCGGGGCGAGCCCTTCAATATCCGCTTCGACGGGCCTGAGGACGCACCTGTCCTGATGCTCTCGAACTCACTCGGCACCGATCTGCACATGTGGGATCCGCAGATTCCCGAATGGACCAAGCAGTTCCGCGTCCTGCGCTACGACTCGCGCGGCCATGGCAAATCGACGGCGCCAGACCGGCCCTATTCGCTGGCCGAACTCGCCGGCGACGCGATCGGCATCATGGACCATTTCGGCCTGGACAAGGTGCACTGGTGCGGCGTCTCCAAGGGCGGAATGGTTGGGCAATGGCTCGCAACCCATGCCCCCAGGCGGCTCCACCGCGTGGTGCTGGCCAACACCTCCGCCCGGATGGGACCGCCCGATCTCTGGAACGGCCGCATCCGCAATGTCCGCGCCAATGGCATGGGGCCGCTGGTGCAGCCGACGCTGGAACGCTGGTTCAGCCCGGGTTTCCGCGAGCGCGACGGAAAGACCGTGGAGGCCGTGAGTGCGATGCTCACCACCACGCCACCGCTCGGCTATGCCGGCTGCTGCGCCGCGATCCGCGACATGGATCAGCGCGAGGCGATCTCGGCAATCGTCCTGCCCGTGCTGGTGATTGTCGGCGCGCTCGACCCGGCCACACCGCCCGCCGTCGGCCAGCAGATCGCCGATTCCATCCATGGTGCAGAGCTTGTCACGCTCGATGCCGCCCATCTCTCCAATCTGGAGCAGCCCGAGGCCTTCGGCCGGGCTGTTCTCGACTTCCTGAACGCCTGAGGAGGCCGCCATGGACGACGCCACCCGCTATGCCAATGGCATGAAGACCCGCCGCGCCGTGCTTGGTGAGGCCTATGTCGACAAGGCCAGTGCCGGTGTCACCGAGTTCAACCGCGACTGGCAGGAGTTCATCACCCGAACCGCCTGGAACGACATCTGGAACCGGCCGGGGCTGATCAAGCGTGAGCGCTCGCTCATCGTGCTTTCGATTGCAGCCGCGCTCGGCTCCTGGGGCGAATTCCGAATCCATGTCCGTGGCGCATTGAGCAACGGATTGACGCGCGACGAGATCAAGGAAGTGCTGATGCAGACGGCGATCTATGCCGGCGTGCCAGCCGCCAATCACGCCTTCAAGGAAGCAGCCATCGTCTTCGCCGAGGTCGACGAGGAAGCGGGAAAGGTCTGACGGCCCTTCAGACCTCGGAGAAGCCGCGCCGCCGGTAGACCAGCCCGCTGCCCTGGCCCCGGCCGCCGATCGCCACGACCTCTCCGATCAGGATGCGGTGGGTCGCGACACGGTGCACCTCGATCAGCCTGCAGTCGAAGGCGACAAGCGAGCCGACGAGTGCCGGCGCTCCGGTCACGAGCGTCGTCCACTCGGCCGTCGCGAAACGGGCCTCGCCTTCGATGCCCCGACGCCGCGCAAAGATCTCGGCGAGATCCCCGTCATCGCCCGCCAGCGTGTTGATGCAGAAAGTCCCGCTCGCCTCGATCGCGGCGAGCGTGCGGCTGATGCCGTCGACACAGACCAGCATGGTCGGCGGCGCGTCGGACACCGAGGCGACCGAGGTCGCAGTCAGGCCCGCGCGGCCCGTCGTGCCCCGCGTGGTGACGATATGCACGGCGCTCGTGACCTGCGCCATTGCCTGACGGAAGGCCGGCGCATCAGGAATGGCCGTTACATGGGGCACGGCCTGGAACGTCTTGGTCATCAGCCCGATCTGCAGGAATGGAGGTCTTCGCCGGCTGATGTAGGGATTTTCCGGCGCGATGGCCAGCGCACAGCCGCAATGTCATGCCGTCATGGGCTCCACGGCCCTCGAAATAGATATATCAATGGCGCGCGCCCCTCAATTCTCAGTCGCGGCCGAGCGTCGCCAGCAAGCCGGCGCGCAAGTGCTGCATCAGGGCATCGCTGGCTGCACTCGCCGCGGCAGGATCCTCCGTTGCCAGGGCCTGGGCGAAGGCGACATGATGCCCCGCCGCGGGCACCAGATCGTCCTCGCGCTCGAAATAGTACCAGGCGCGCCGGATCAGGGCCTGCAGCGGTTCGACGGCGCGTGTCGCATAGGGGCTGCGTGCGGCGGCGGCGACCGCCGCATCGAGCTCCTTGTCGAGCCGCATATAGGCATTGGCATCGCCGGCCTCGGCTGCAACGCGCATGGCGCGCGCCTTCTCGATGATGACGATGCGCTCGCGCGGACTCGCCCGCTTCGCCGCATCCGATGCGATCAGCCTCTCCAGCACCTCTCGCGCATCCAGAGCAGCCATGATGTCGATGGCGTTGATGCCGGTGACGACGACGCCCTTGCGCGGCAGGATGTCGACCAGCCCCTGCTGTGCGAGGCGGATCAGGGCCTCGCGAACCGGCGTGCGCCCGACCCCGACGAGATCGATCAACTGGGCTTCGGTCAGCACCGCGCCGGGCCTCAGGGAGAGCGTCACGATGGCCTCCTCGAGACGGCGATAGGCGGTCTCCGAGAGGCTCGTCGCAGCGCCGGGCGGAACACGCACATCCGTCTCGGGAGGCAGCTGGGTTTCTTCGTTGGAGCGCATGCTCATTTCGCTCCCGCGGGACGGAAGGCGAGKATTGACGCGACATCCAGCATTGATATATCACCATGACCGATACGGGCCGGCCGCAGCCGCAATGCAATCTGCAAGCGAAACGTCCTCATACGCAAGAAGCATTCTGCGATGACGAAATGCATCAGCGCCCTGCCTTCCGGACCACCAGGCTCACGCCCCACTGACGAGCTCGACTTCGCCGAGATCGCCCCGCGCCGATCGCTTCGCGGCGCATATCGGCGTCGACGATCTCTCGCCAAATCTGGTTGCAGGGCCGAGACCGGAGCAATCCGTCGCTGGACCTATTCGCGGCTCGACGTCGCGGCGCGACTCGGCCAGAACATCAAGCTGGTCGAGGCGGCGGTGATCAACTCGCGTGATCGCCACATGTATCGCACGGGAGGGTGCGGAGCGCGCCTGCCTTGCGGCCGTCGTCAAGGCAGCGAAAGCCAAGTGGCTAGCCTGCCGAAACTCTGATCCATTCTCCGGGAGGTACCGTGGCCTTTACCTGCACGACACCCGCCGTTCCAACCGTCCAGCAGGACGACGAGACGATCCGCATCACCCGTTGGGACTTCGAGCCCGGTGCCGTGACCGGCTGGCACAGCCATGGCTGGCCCTATTTCGTCATCATGCTGTTCGACGGCACGCTGCGCATCCATGACGGGACGAATGTCACCGACGTTCCGTTGGCTCAGGGCCAGGCCTATATGCGCCCGGCCGGCATCCAGCATGACGTGATGAACGGCTCGGACCATCCGATCGCCTTTATCGAGATCGAGGTGAAGAAGCCGGGCGCCCTGAAGGAGCTCAGCCTTTCATGAAGATCGCGATCGTCGGAGCAGGCATTGTGGGCATCGCCACTGCGCATGCCCTGCTTGACGACGGTCACGAGGTTCTGATCATCGATAAGGAAGGGCCGGCCTTCGGCCCTTCACGCGGCAATGCCGGCTGGATGGCACACACGGACATCCTGCCGATTGCGAGCCCGAAGAACCTGCGGCAGGTGCTGAGATTCCTGGCCGATCCGCTTGGACCGCTCGCCATCCGCCCTGTCTATCTGCCAAAGCTCCTGCCCTGGCTCGTCCGCTTCATCCTGGCCGCGCGCCCAGCCGCCTATGAACGCTCGATCCAGGGCCTCGGCGCCCTGCAGCAACAGGCGTTGCCGGCCTGGCTGAAACTGGCCCAGACCACGCATCTCAGCCGCCACATTCATCGCAATGGCGGTCTCTACGCCTTCACCGACAACGCCGCCTTCGCGGAAGCTAGGCGTATTGCGCAGCGGCAGGCCGAATTTGGCATCAAGGTCGAGATGATCGGCCCTGACGTGCTTCGCCAATTCGAACCCGCCCTGAAGGACCGCTTCGTCGGAGCAGCGTTCCACCCCGAGACCGCCCATATCAGCGACCCGCTCGAACTGTCGCTCGCCCTTTTCGAGGCGGCGCTGGCGCGCGGCGCCCAATTCGAGAAGGCCGAGGTCATCAACCTCTCAATGGCCGCGCGCCCTGCCCTGATCGGCCGCGACGGCTGGCAGCGCGTGGTCGACCGCGCCGTGATCGCCGCAGGAGCCTGGTCGAGGCCGCTCGCTGCCGCTCTCGGAAACGCTGTGCCGCTCGAGACCGAGCGCGGCTACAATGTCAGCTTCCCCGGCAGCACGGGGCTGACATCCCGGCCCATCGGTTTCGAAGGGCATGGCTTCGTCATGACCCCGCTCGACAGCGGCTTGCGCATTGGCGGCGCGGTCGAGTTCGGTGGCCTCGATGCACCACCCAATCCCGCGCGGACGCGGGCGCTCTATGATAAGGCCGCCAACCTCGTCGACGGCTTGCCTGCCTTCGGCAGTGGCCGTCTCTGGATGGGTTTCCGGCCGTCATTGCCGGATTCCCTACCGGTGATCGGCAAGGCAGCGCGCAACCCAAGCGTCGTGCTCGCCTTCGGACACGGCCATTACGGCATGACGCAATCTGCGGTGACCGGCGGCCTCGTCGCCGATCTGATCGCCGGTCGCCCGTCGGCGATTGATCTCGGCCATTTCAGCCCGAACCGGTTCTGAGGGGCGGCATGGCTGATCCCGACCTGATCATCCATATCAATGGTTGGCCGGGCTGCGGGAAACTGACCATCGGCCGCGAGCTGGCGAAGCGGCTGGGCGCGCCCCTCACATCCCCCGACGCACGACCATGCCGCCAAGGGCGGCAGTGCCAGGACGTTATTATACCTTCGATCGAGGGCTGGCCCCGGATGATCGACGACAGCACGATCGTCACCGACGATCGCGCCCCGCAGACCCGCGGCTGCAAGGTGACCGATCGCACCCGACAGCCCCTGCCAACACCCGTTTTACTTGCACGAAGGAGGATGCCGCACCGCACAACAGACAATCATCTTGCGCCAAATTGGCGCTGCACTGCACAGAATTCTGCCTGTTTCGAGAGCAAGCGGTCCGAGATTGCTTTTGACAGAAATATGGCATGGGTGGATTGTCGCAGGCGCAAGCCATTGGTAGCTCTGCATAGCAATCGCATCCCGCATGCGTCGGCGTCATGCCGGCGAAGAGAACGGGAGCTGGTTCGAGGGGTTAGACGTCGTCAATGGAAGTATTCCTCCAGCAGCTCATCAACGGGCTGACCCTGGGGTCGATCTACGGCCTCATCGCCATCGGCTACACGATGGTCTTCGGAATCATCGGCATGGTGAACTTCGCCCATGGCGACGTTTTCATGCTCTCCGCGTTCATTGCGCTGATCTTCTTCATGCTGATCGCCTCCTGGTTCGGCGCCGGCCTCATCGTCCTGGCATTGATCTTCGTGCTGGTGCTGGCGATGTTCTTCACGTCGCTGTGGAACTGGACGATCGAGCGTGTCGCCTACCGGCCGCTGCGCGGTTCCTTCCGACTGGCCCCACTGATTTCGGCCATCGGCATGTCGATCTTCCTGACGAATTTCGTCCAGGTCGTGCAGGGCCCGCGCAACAAGTCGATCCCGCCAATGCTGAACAAGTCGATCACGCTGATCGACAGCGCGACCTACACGGTCCAGATCTCCTACAAGCAGATCGTCATCATCCTCACCACCGCGATCCTGCTCGCCGCCTTCTGGTTCATCGTGCAGAAGACCTCTCTGGGTCGCGCCCAGCGCGCCTGCGAACAGGACCGCAAGATGGCCGGCCTGCTCGGCATCGACGTCGACCGCACCATCTCCATCACCTTCGTGATGGGCGCAGCGCTCGCCGCCGTCGCCGGTGTGATGTACCTCGTGCTCTACGGCGTCGTGAATTTCGCCGACGGCTTCACGCCAGGCGTGAAGGCCTTCACCGCGGCGGTTCTGGGTGGCATCGGCTCCCTTCCCGGCGCCGTGATCGGCGGATTGCTGATCGGCCTGATCGAAGTGTTCTGGTCCGCCTATTTCACCATCGACTACAAGGACGTCGCCGCCTTCTGCATCCTTGCGGTGGTGCTCGTCTTCATGCCGTCCGGGATCCTCGGTCGTCCCGAAGTCGAGAAGGTCTGACGCATGGCTCCCGTCACACAGTTACCGGCCGCACGCCAACTCGACATGATGAAGGCGCTGAAGGAAGCCGCCTTCGCCGCCGTCGTCACCTTCGGCCTGTGCATCCCCATCATCGCCTGGGGCACACGCCAGAACCTCGACAACGTCCTCGTCCTCGATCCACGTTGGGACGCCGTCGCCTGGGCTGTTGCGATCATCTTCGTCGGCCGCTTCCTGATGGCGTTGCGCCAGCAGAAGCGCGGCGAAGGCAAATCGGTGGTGCGGCTGCTGCCACATGGCACGATCGGCTTCTTCCAGCGCCATTCGCGCCTGTTCTCACTGGCCGGGCTCGGCTTTCTCGTCACTTTCCCGATCATTGCCATCACGCTGGCGGGCTGGGGCGGCGCGCTGAAGTGGATCGACAATTTTGGCGTTCAGATCCTGATCTACGTCATGCTCGGCTGGGGGCTGAACATCGTTGTCGGCCTCGCCGGCCTGCTCGATCTCGGATATGTCGCCTTCTACGCCGTCGGCGCCTATTCCTACGCGCTGCTCGCCAAGAATTTCGGCCTGTCCTTCTGGATCCTGCTGCCGATGTCCGGGATCCTCGCGGCCTTCTGGGGCATGCTGCTCGGCTTCCCCGTCCTCAGGTTGCGCGGCGACTATCTCGCTATCGTCACCCTCGCCTTCGGCGAGATCATTCGCCTCATCCTGATCAATTGGGTCGAGTTTTCGAACGGCTATGCCGGCATCTCCGGGATTCCGCGCCCCACCTTCTTCGGCATCCCGTTCACGGCCGCCGATGATGGCTTTGCCGCAGTGTTCGGGCTCGAATTCTCGCCGCTCTATCGCACCATCTTCCTCTACTACGTCATCCTCGGACTGGCCCTGCTCACAGCGTTCGTCACGCTGAGGCTGCGTCGCCTGCCGGTCGGACGCGCCTGGGAGGCGCTACGAGAGGACGAGATCGCCTGCCGCTCGCTCGGCATCAACACCACCAACACCAAGCTGACGGCCTTTTCGCTCGGTGCAATGTTCGGTGGCTTCGCTGGCTCATTCTTTGCTGCACGCCAGGGCTTCATCTCGCCTGAGTCTTTCGTCTTCATGGAATCGGCGATCATTCTCGCCATCGTCGTGCTCGGCGGCATGGGCTCGCTCTGGGGCGTCGCCATCGCGGCCAGCGTGATGATCGGCGGCACCGAACTCCTGCGCGAACTCGATTGGCTGAAGCAGATCTTCGGCCCCGATTTCGATCCGACCAAATACCGCATGCTGATCTTCGGCTTCGCCATGGTCGTAATCATGATCTGGAAGCCACGCGGACTGATATCGACACGCGAGCCGACAGCCTTTCTCAAGGAGAAGAAGGCGATCTCGGCCGATATGGTCCAGGAAGGCCACGGCTGATGACAACCCCTCCTCTGCTTCAGGTCGAACATCTGACGATGCGCTTCGGCGGCCTGACCGCCGTCAACGATCTTTCCTTCGAGGCACGCAAGGGCGACATCACCGCCCTGATCGGCCCCAACGGAGCCGGCAAGACCACCGTCTTCAACTGCATCACGGGCTTCTACAAGCCGACCGAAGGCATGATCACGCTGACCCAGGACAGCGGCGCGAGCTTCCTGCTCGAGCGCATGCCCGACTTCCGGATTTCCTGGAAGGCCAAGGTCGCCCGCACCTTCCAGAACATTCGCCTGTTCGGCGGCATGACCGTGCTGGAGAATCTGCTTATCGCGCAGCACAACCCGCTGATGATCGCGTCGGGCTTCACCTTCCTCGGCGTGCTCGGCATCGGCGGCTACAAGGCGCGCGAGAAGGAAGCGATCGAGAAGGCCAAGTTCTGGCTGGAGAAGATCAACCTGATCGATCGCGCCGACGATCCGGCCGCCGACCTGCCCTATGGCGATCAACGCCGCCTCGAGATCGCGCGCGCCATGTGCACCGACCCCGTGCTGCTCTGCCTGGACGAACCCGCGGCGGGCTTGAACCCGCGCGAGAGCCACGATCTCAACACGCTTCTGCTCTCGATCCGCAAGGATATCGGCACGGCCCTGCTGCTGATCGAGCATGACATGTCGGTGGTGATGCAGATTTCCGATCACGTCGTGGTGCTCGACTATGGCACCAAGATCTCCGACGGCACCCCGGCCGAGGTGCAGGCCGATCCGCGCGTGATCGCGGCCTATCTCGGCGTCGACGACGAGGAAGTCGCCAAAGTGGAAGCAGAGGTCGGATTGTGATGACGGACGCCGCGCCTCTGCTCTCCGTTCGCGGGGTCAAGACCTATTACGGCAAGATCATCGCTCTGAAGGGCGTCGATGTCGACGTGCATGAGGGTGAGATCGTGACGATGATCGGCGCCAACGGCGCCGGCAAATCGACGCTGATGATGACGATCTTCGGCAATCCGCAGGCCCGCGAAGGCACAGTGACCTATGAGGGCCGGGACATCACGAAGCTGCCGAGCCACGAGATCGCCCGGCTGGGCATCGCGCAATCGCCGGAAGGACGCCGCATCTTCCCGCGCATGACCGTGTTCGAGAACCTGCAGATGGGCGCCGCAGTGCGCGACCTCGCCCATTTCGAAGAGGATCTCGAAAAGATCTGCGAGCTCTTTCCGCGCATTCGCGAGCGCCTGCAGCAGCGCGGCGGCACACTTTCGGGCGGCGAGCAGCAGATGGTGGCGATCGCGCGCGCGCTCATGGCGCGGCCGAAGCTGCTGCTGCTCGACGAGCCGTCGCTCGGGTTGGCGCCACTGATCGTCAAGCAGATCTTCGAGGCGATCCGCGAACTCAACCGGACGCAGGGGCTGACCGTGTTCCTGGTCGAGCAGAACGCCTTCCACGCCCTGAAGCTCGCCCATCGCGGCTATGTCATGGTCAACGGCGTCATCACCATGAGCGGCACCGGCCAGGAACTGCTGGCGAACCCGCAGGTGCGCGCCGCCTATCTCGAAGGCGGGCGGCACTAGAGCCGTATGACGTATCGCGTTTCAGAGCGACATGCGGTCGACATCAGGCTCACGATCCTAGGAGCACAACGATGCAAGGCATAATCTACGAGGAGCCGACCATCTGGTTGTTCCTGCTGGTCACCGTCATCATGGGCGGCTGGGCGGCCTGGATGACCGGGCGGGCGGTGGCGATGACCTGGCGGCCGGCATTCCAGCTGGTGCTCTATATTCTCGTGCTGGGCCTCTTCGTCCGCTTCATCCATTTTGCCCTGTTCCAGGCCACCCTGCTGACCCTGCACTATTATATCATCGACACGATCGTGCTGATGGCCTTCGGCTTCGCCGGCTGGCGCTACAACCGCGCCCGGCAGATGACGACGCAATATCGCTGGCTCTATGAGCGCACCGGACCCTTCGGCTGGAAGCCCCGGGAAGGCGGCTAACCCCCTCCGAAAGAGCGAAAAACCACACCGAGCTTGCCGCGTGACAGACCGTCGAAAAAGCGCAAGACTGCATTTCACGGTGGCACCACGCGCCGAGACGGGCCGAAACTTTGGCCCGTTCATAGTGACAATACAGGGGAGTCTCATCTCATGAAGAAACTGCTGTTGGGCGGTATCGCGCTCGGCGCGGTCCTCGCCTTCTCCGGCGTGGCCAATGCTCAGATCAAGCTCGGCGTAGGCGGCCCGATCACCGGCCCGAACGCAGCCTTTGGCGCGCAGCTCAAGAACGGCGTCGAGCAGGCGGTGGAGGATATCAATGCGGCCGGCGGCGTGCTCGGCCAGAAGATCACCGTCTCGGTCGGCGACGACGTCTCCGATCCGAAGCAAGGCGTCTCTGTCGCCAACAAGTTCGTCGGCGACGGCGTCAAGTGGGTGGTCGGTCACTTCAACTCCGGCGTCACGATGCCGGCATCCGAAGTCTATGCCGAGAACGGCATCCTGATGATCAGCCCCTCGGCCACTAACCCGAAGGTTACCGAGCGCGGTCTCTGGAACACCTTCCGGACCTGCGGTCGCGACGACCAGCAGGGCAGCGTCGCCGCCGCCTATCTTCTGAAGAACTTCAAGGACAAGAAGATCGCCGTCGTCCACGACAAGACGACCTATGGCCAGGGCCTCGCAGACGAGACCAAGAAGGGCCTCAATGCCGGCGGCGTCAAGGAAGTGCTCTATGAAGGCGTGAATGCGGGCGAGAAGGACTTCTCGGCCCTCGTCTCCAAGATCAAGGCGGCCGGTGCCGACTACCTCTACTGGGGTGGCCTGCACACCGAAGGCGGCCTGATCGTACGCCAGATGCGCGACCAGGGCCTGAAGACCGTGCTGGTCTCCGGCGACGGCATCACCACCGACGAGTTCGCCACGATCGGCGGTCCCGGCGTTGAAGGCACGCTGATGACCTTCCCGCCGGACCCGCAGAAGCGACCCGAGGCGGCTGCCGTCCTCAAGAAGTTCGAGGCGCGCAAGTTCAAGCCGGAAGCCTATACGCTGTACAGCTACGCCGCCGTGCAGATCATGGCCGAAGGCGCCAAGCGCGCGAACTCGACCGACCCGAAGAAGATAGCCGCCGCGCTCCATGGTGGGGAGGCCGTGAAGACCGTGATCGGCGACATCTCCTTCGACAAGAAGGGCGACATCACCCGTCCGGACTACACCGTCTACACCTGGAAGAAGGGCGCCGACGGCAAGATAACCTACGTCGAGAATTGATCTCGGCTGCTAATCGATCCTGATCCGACCATCCCGTCCCAGAGCGATCCGGGGCGGGTTTCGTTTGCCGGGCAGTACTACAGTGTCTTGAGGAAGGTTGCGAAGCGCAGCAGACCGTCCGGCCAGGGACCATGCCCGGATTCTGAATTGAGATGGCCGCCATCGCCGGCATCGACGAACTCGGCGCCCCAGGCCTCGGCCAGCGCCCTTGCTTCATCCTGCGTGCAGTAGGGATCGGTCGTGCTGGAGATGAGGATGGCGGGGAACGGCAGTTTCTCGCGCCGATGCGCGATGAAGTCGTGCGCCATACCGGGGATCGCCTGCTTCGCGCGCTCGGAGGCCGGCGCAACCAGGAAAGCTCCCGCGACTTCGCCGGGCTTCAGATGCTCTGCCGCATGCGCCACCGCGCTGACGCCGGCGGAATGGGCAACCAGAACCACCGGCCGCTTGGCTGCGCGGACGGCGGCGACGATCCGGTTTGCCCAGGCGTCCCGGGCGGGTTTGTACCAATCGTCCTGCTCGATGCGCCGGGCGGTGGTGAGCTTGGCCTCCCAGCGGCTCTGCCAATGGTCCGCGCCGGAGCCGGACCAGCCAGGAATGATGAGGATGTCGGCGTCGGACGAGCGCATTGCAATCAATCGGGTTTCAGGGCGAGGCCACGCGACAGGGCATAAGCCTAGTCGCGTCGGCCCCGGGACAGGGCAAGGTCAGCCGCAGCGGACCAGGTCGTAACGTAGGGTGTGAAACGAAAAGCGCCAGCCCGCGCGGCAGCGCTCGGTAATGCCGTAGCGCGCATGCGGGCTTCCGCCTGCGAGCGCAGCGAGATTGCCATGGATATCGGCGAGGACGGCAATCCGCATGGGTTCAGGCTACCCGAAGACGCGCGCGAAGATCGTATCGACATGCTTGAAGTGATAGCCCTCGTCGAACATCGCCTCGAGCTCGGCAGCCGAGAGCTTCGCCGTCACGTCCTTGTCGGTCTTGAGATTGGTGAGAAAATCCTCGCCATGTTCCCAGGTGCGCATCGCGTTGCGTTGAACCAGCGAATAGCTCTCCTCGCGGCTGGCGCCGGCCTGCGTCAAGGCGAGCAGGACGCGCTGCGAATTATGCAGGCCGCCGAGCCGGTCGAGATTCTTGCGCATGTTCTGCGGATAGACCAGCAGCTTGTCGACGACGCCTGTAAGCCGCGCGAGCGCGAAATCGAGCGTCACCGTGGCATCGGGGCCGATCATGCGCTCGACCGAGGAATGCGAGATGTCCCGCTCGTGCCAGAGCGCGACATTCTCGAGCGCCGGCGTCACCATGCCGCGAACGAGCCGCGAAAGACCGGTCAGGTTCTCGGTCAGCACCGGATTGCGCTTGTGCGGCATCGCCGAAGAGCCCTTCTGGCCCGGCGAGAAAAACTCCTCCGCCTCATAAACCTCGGTGCGCTGGAGATGGCGGATCTCGGTCGCCAAGCGCTCGACGCAGGAGGCAACGACGCCAAGCGTCGCAAAATACATGGCGTGACGGTCGCGTGGGATCACCTGTGTCGAGACCGGCTCGACGGCCAGGCCCATCTTCTCGGCGACATGGGCTTCGACCTGCGGGTCGATATTGGCGAAGGTGCCGACCGCGCCGGAAATCGCGCAGGTCGCGATCTCGGAGCGCGCCGCAACCAGACGGTCCCGGCAGCGGCTGAACTCGGCATAGGCCTGCGCCAGCTTGAGGCCGAAGGTCACCGGCTCGGCATGGATGCCGTGCGAGCGGCCGATCGTCGGCGTGAACTTGTGCTCGAACGCCCGGCGCTTGATCGCGGCCAGCAGCGCATCGACATCGGCGATCAGGATATCGGTGGCGCGGGCCAGCTGCACCGACAGCGTCGTGTCGAGAATGTCCGACGAGGTCATGCCCTGGTGCACGAAACGCGCCTCGGGGCCAACGATCTCGGCCAGGTGCGTCAGGAAGGCGATGACGTCATGCTTGGTGACGCGCTCGATCTCGTCGATGCGGGCGACATCGAAGACCGCGTCCCTGGCCTTGGCCCAGATCGTCGCCGCGGCCTCCTTCGGCACGACGCCGAGCTCGGCCAGCTTGTCGGTGGCATGCGCCTCGATCTCGAACCAGATCCGGAACCTCGTCTGCGGCTCCCAGATGGCGACCATCTCGGGACGGGAATAGCGCGGGATCATGGTTGGCCTTTCAGGACAGCGCGCGACGTGATTCCGGACAAGCGGCGAAGCCACGCCGATCCAGACACCATCGCAGAGCAAGGCGCACTGCAATGGGCTCCGGAGCTTCGCTTCGCTGCGCCCGGAATGACGGCGCAGTTACAAATTCAAACCCAGTCGCCGCGGGCGGCTTCCGCCGCCTGGCGGATCGCGGCGATATTGCCGGCATAGGCCGATGGCCCGCCCTTGAACACTGCCGAGCCGGCGACGAGCACGTTGGCGCCGGCTTTCGCGGCCAATGGTGCCGTTTCCGGCGTGGCGCCGCCATCGATCTCGAGTGCGATCGGACGCTCGCCGATCATGGCGCGCACCCGCGCGATCTTCTCGACCACGGAATGGATGAAGCTCTGGCCGCCAAAGCCCGGATTGACGGTCATCAGCAGAATCAGGTCGACATCGTTCAGGAGCGGCTCGATGGCGCTTTCCGGCGTGCCGGGATTGAGCACGATGCCGGCCTGCTTGCCTTGCGCCTTGATGGCCTGCAGGGTCCGATGCGCGTGCGGGCCGGCCTCGACATGGAACGAGATCAGGTCAGCGCCCGCCTTGGCGAAGGCTTCGACATAGGGGTCGACCGGCGCGATCATCAGATGCACGTCGAAAAACTTCTTGGTGTGCGGGCGGATCGCCTTCAGCACGTCCGGGCCGAAGGTGATGTTCGGCACGAAATGCCCGTCCATCACATCGCAATGGATCCAGTCGGCGCCCGCCGCATCGATGGCGCGAACCTCCTCCCCGAGTTTCGAGAAATCTGCGGAGAGGATGGAAGGGGCGATGCGGATGGGGCTGGTCATGCGCGAAGCGTTTAGCGCCCGCAGGCCAGCGCTGCAATCGAAACCGGGAGCTTTCAGCGGCGTTTGACGGGGTAGGACAGTCGCCGGTCCGCTTCCTCGACCTCCTCCACCGCTGTTGCAAAGGCCGGCCGACTGCCCAACCGGCTGAACCAGGCTGAGAGGTCGGGATAGCGTGCAAGCGCCGGGCCGCCGAGGCGCACGGCCCAGAACACGCTCATGAACATGCCGATATCGGCCACCGAGAGGGCCTCGCCGAAATAATCGCGACCCGCCAGCCTCTCGTTGAGCCCGCAATAGCGCTGCTCGAGCTCGGCCTCGGCGATCAGCGCGTCCGTCTCCTGTGCTGCGCGCTTGTTGCGATCCGTCGTCGGCGGCTCGTTACGGTGCATCAGCGGCCGCAGCGCGGCAAACAGGATCTCGTCGGCGAAAAGCTCGTCCAACCGCGAGCGCGCTCTGGCCGCTGGATTGCGGGGAAGGAGCGGTGGCTGGGGATAGGCCTCGTCGAGATATTCGAGAATGATGGTGGAATCGTAGAGGACGAGCCCCTCGTCATTGATCACCGGAACCTGCCGCTTCGGGTTGAGCGCCAGCACTTCGGGGTGGCGCGGATCGTAGCCAGTCACCTGGTTGAACGGCACCATGATACGCTCGAAGGCGAGGCCCTTCTCCCGCAGCGCGATCTCGACCTTGCGGGAGAACAGGCTCAGAGGCCCGGAATAGAGAGTGATCATGGCATCGCTCCTGGATTGCTGGAGCGATCGTCTCAGGCCGGATCGTCAACCCGCGTCAGCAGGCGTTTCAGCGCGCTTGATCTTCCCGGCGATGCCGCGCAGCAGCCAGGGCAGCAGGTAGATCGGGAACTGCGCCAGCGCAAAATACAGGAAAGTCGTCTGCGGCACGCCGGCCCCAAGCGCCGCAACCAGCAACCCCATGTTCCGTTGACCGGTGCCATAGCCGATCATGAAGCGTTCCGAGCGCTTGAACATCCGCAAGGCGAGTGTCGTGAGCAGAAGGCCGGCGGCGGAAACCGAAAAGGCGATGGCCAGGAACAGCATGACCTGTCCGGGATTGGCCATGGCTGTCCGCGTCACGCCATCCATCGCCGCAATGGCAAAGATGAAATACATCAGCACGCCAAAGCCATCGAGATTGGCCTTCATCGCCCGGATCCGGGCTGCGCCGAGCCAGTGCCGCAGGATCGCCGCCACCACCATGCCGCCGCCGACGAACAGCACGAGACGGAGCGTCAGCGCCCAGCGATCGAGCGGCACGGCAGCCCCCGCCAGCAGCTCCACCACCACCGGGGCCACCAGCGGACTGAGCACCGTGGTCACCACCACGCCCGCGATGATCAGCGAAGGCTCGAAGCCGTAGAGGATCGCGACCGCCGGCGAAGACATGATCGGCGGCGCCGCGCCCATGATGGCAAGCCCGAGGATCAGGCCGGGATCGAGTGCCGCGCGATCGACGAGCAGGAACGCAGCGCCGATCAGCACCGCCGGGCCGAGAATGAGCCACAGGCAGGTGACGATCAGCTTGCCGGGACGGCGGATCAGCCCGGTTATGATGCTGAAATCGGCGCGCAGGAAGACGACCGTGGTGAAACAGAAGATAGTGACCGGCAGCAGCGGCCGCGCCGCCGCCGAGAACTGCGGCAGTGCCAGCCCCAGAAAGATTGAAAGTGCGAAGCCCTGCGTGCCGTAGCGGCCGAGAAGGGCAAGGCCTGCAGCGAGGAAGGCGGCGAAACGCGAGAGCATGAAGGCCTGAATCGGTGCGACAACTGCGCCACACTGGCCGATCCCGGCGCCGGCGTCACCCGCCGTTCGGGAAGACCGGTTCTGCGTGGCGCAGAATCTTGCGCGGAAGGGAACAGTTTGTAAGCGCAGCGCGCGATCCGCACCTGGTTGGCGCAAAACTTGCGAAACTTTCGCCGTTCGACCGCAAAGATACACCATGCCGCTGACATCGCGGCGCAGAGCGGTATTTTGAGCGCGGCAACAGGGCTGACAGGAGCGTAAAAATGCGGACCGATACGATTGTTCTCGGCGCGGGGATCGTCGGCATCTCGGTGGCGCTGCACCTGCAGAAGGCCGGCCGGTCCGTGTTGCTGGTCGACCGGCGCGGACCAGGCGAGGAAACCAGCTATGGCAATGCCGGACTGATCCAGCGCGAAGGCGTTTATCCCTACGGCTTCCCGCATGATTTCGGCGCCTTGTTCCGCTACGCGATGAACAACACCATCGACGCGTCCTATCATTGGAACGCGATTCCCAAGCTCGCGCCCTTCCTGCTGTCCTACTGGCTGCATTCGCGCCCCTCCAAGCACGAGGCGATCGCTCACCAATACGCCACCCTGATCGAGCATTGCGTCACCGAGCATGACGCGCTCGCGGCCGAAGCCGGGGCGACGCATCTGCTGCGCCGCAAGGGCTGGATGAAGGTTTTCCGCTCTGCGGCCGAGCAGGATGCAAGGCTGGCCGAGGCGGCCAAGTGGAACAAGGAATTCGGGCTGAACTACCGCCCGCTCGATGTCGCGACGCTGCGAGCCGAGGAGCCCCATCTCGACCAGAGCCTGATCGGCGGCCTGCACTGGACCGACCCGGTCACGGTGATCGACCCGCTTGGCCTGTCGAAGGCCTATGTCGCTCTGTTCGAAAAGCTCGGCGGACAACTTGCGCAGGGCGATGCCGGCACGCTCGCGCAGGACGGCCAGGGTTGGAGCATCGCGCTCGCCGACGGCACCCGCGCCAGCGCACATGACGCAGTGATCGCGCTCGGCCCCTGGGCCGATGTCCTGACCAACCGGCTCGGCTACCACCTGCCACTCGCGGTCAAGCGCGGGTACCACATGCACTACAAGCCGCTCGGCAACGCCGTGCTGAACCACCCTGTCCTCGACACCGAGCGCGGCTATTTCCTGGCTCCGATGGTGAAGGGCATTCGGTTGACCACGGGCGCCGAGTTCGCGCTGCGCGACTCGCCAAAGACGCCGGTTCAGCTCGCTCGCGCAGAACCGATCGCCAAGACGCTGTTCCCGCTCGGCGAGCGGGTCGATGCCGAGCCCTGGCTCGGCAACCGCCCCTGCACGCCTGATATGATGCCGATCATCGGCCCGGCGCCGAAGCACCGCAATCTCTGGTTCTCGTTCGGTCATGCCCATCACGGGCTGACGCTGGCCGCAGTGACCGGGCGCATGGTTGCCGAGATGGTGACCGGCGAGAAGGTCTTCGTCGATCCTGCCCCGTTTGCACCGGCCCGTTTCACCTGAGGCGAAGATGCCGTCATTCCCGGGGGCGCTTGCCGCCGCCGGGAATTATGCTTCGCCAGGAGACCGGGTCAGGCTCGGGCCTGACGCCGCACGCACCAGACAGCGAGCCGGCATGCGTCATCGCCCCTCGCCTCGCCTGCAAAGCCCTGCCACGATCCCCACCGTTTCGAATCCCCTCCAAGGTGCGCCATGGCCCTCGCCAAAACTCCAGTCCAGGACAATGCCTATGCCGCGGCGCTCGCTCTGCTCGAGCGCGCTCCGCTGATCGACGGCCATAACGACCTGCCCTATGTGATCCGGCTCGATGCCAAGGCGAAGGGCGATGTCGCGGCCTATGACCTGACCAAGGTCCATCCCGAGACCGACACCGACATTCCGCGCATGCAGGCGGGCAAGCTTGCGGGCCAGTTCTTCGCAGCCTATGTCCCGCCGAACCACCCGAAGCCCGCCGGCTTCGCGCTGGCCCAGATCGCGCTGATGCAGAATGTACTAGCGAAGCATCCGAAGGTCTTCCGCCCGGGCCTCTCCGCCGCCGATGTCGAGGCTGCGAAGGCCGAGGGCAGGATCGCCCTGTTCATGACGATCGAGAACGGCTCGGCGATAGACAACGAGCTCGACGCCCTCGATGCTTATTCAGCCCTTGGCGTGCGCCTGATGACGCTCTGCCATAACGGCACGCATGACTGGTGCGATTCGGCGACCGATGCCCCGCGCCATAACGGGCTTTCCGCCTTCGGCAAGGACGTGGTCCGTCGCATGAACAGGCTCGGCATGATCGTCGACCTGGCCCATGTCTCGCCGAAGGTGATGCATGATGCGCTCGACGTCAGCAATGCGCCGCTCGTCTGGTCCCATTCGAACGCGTTCACGCTCTGCGACCACCCCCGCAACGTGCCTGACGATGTGCTCGATCGCGTCGCCGGGAACAACGGCATCGTCATGGCGACCTTCGTGCCTGACTTCATCAACCAGGCCTCGCGCGACTGGCACCGTCCCGCCAAGGACCAGTACGGCAAGACACCGGACGGCATGGACTACAAGAAGGCCGAGGCAGAGATCGTCGCCAAATCCGGCCCGCGCCCGACGGCGACGCTGGCGCAGTATTGCGACCATCTCGACTATCTCGCCAAGCGCATCGGCTACGACCATATCGGCATTGGCTCGGACTTCTTCGGCGGCACCGCGCCGGAAGGACTGGAGGACAACTCGACCTTCCCGGCCCTGATCGCCGAATTGATTCGCCGTGGCTGGTCGGAAGAGAACCTGGAGAAGCTCGCGGGCGGCAACATGCTTCGCGTGATGCGTGCTGTGGAGGCGGCGGCGGAGCGCTGAGGCGCTCCCCTGCCGTTTCGGGGTCCCGGCGGGGCCCGAAAGGTCCAAAACAGGGCGCCGGCCATGCAGTTCAGGCCGCAAGAATACTTGCGCGGCTCATGGCCGGACCCCGCCTCCAAAGGTCTCGTACAGAAAACAAACGCGCGCCGATCGATCAATTTCAGCTTTCTTAACGCCGAAATGCCACGGAGCTGCGCAGCTCCAGCTGTTGCGAGCGCTTCGAGGGCCGATCAGCATGACGTTAGGTAATATTCGTATCAGCATCAAGATCGCAGCTGCGATGCTGATTGTCGGGTTGATTGGCGTGGCCGCGACGATTCTTGGCAGCGTGCAGTTGAGCAAAGTCGACAGCACTTATTCCGAGCTGATCAATTCGCGCAGCAAGGCGACGCTTGCCACAGCCCGTTCGGCGCGCGCCGCAAATGATATTCTGGCTCAGGCCTACAAGGTCATTGCCTATCCTCGCGAGACGGATGGTGCGCGCAATGCCCAGAGCCAGTTGCAGCGCTCCTATGGTCAGGCGCTCGAACTGCTGAAGGAGGGACAGTCCCACCTTCCGGAGCGGGCCGCCGAATACGATGCCCTGACCAAGCAGGTCACCGACATCAAGGTGGGCGTCGATCGCGCCCTCTATTACGGCGCCAATGACGAAAACGAACGGGCGTTGGCCGTGATGGACGAACTCGACGGCAAGCTCACCGCGGTCGTCCGCAACATCACCGATTTCAACAACATGCTCGGAAAGGATACCGAGACGACCAGCGCAAGGTTGAGCTCGGAGACTAAGCGCACCATCGCCATTGTCATCGGCGGCAGCCTGCTTGGCCTGTTGATTGGCCTGGGTGGTGCGATGTGGATGTCGGCGAAGAGCATCACCGGCCCCTTGGCCCGGTTGAAGGGCACGATGGAGCGGCTCGCCGCCAGCGATTTCGATGCCGAGATCGAGGGCCAGACGCGTCGCGATGAAGTCGGCGAAATGGCCCGGGCCGTGCTGATTTTTAAAGAAAACGGCCTCGAGATGCGCCGGCTCGAAGCTCAGACCACCGAGCAGGAACGCCTGACCGATGCAGAGCGTCGCCGCAACGAGGCAGAGCGCCAGCGCGTCGAGGCCGAGCGGGCGATGCTCGCTAGGGAACAGCAGCATGTCGTCGGGCTGCTCGCCGCTGGCCTGGAAATGCTCGCTCAGGGCGATCTGACCTACCGCATCGACGACAATGTCGCAGCCGACTATCTCAAGCTCCGCGACGACTTCAACCGCGCGGTGAACCGCCTCTCCGAGACCGTCGCGACGATCCAGACGACCTCGGTCGACGTCGCCAATGCCGCACGCGAGATCAATATGGGCGCCGACGACCTCTCGAAGCGCACCGAGGAGCAGGCCTCCTCGCTCGAGGAAACCGCCGCGACGACGGAAGAGCTCGCCGCATCCGTCAAGGCATCGGCCTTGTCGTCCCGCCAGGCCGTTCTGCTGGCCAACGAGGCGACCGAAGTTGCAGAGAAGGGCGGTGCGATCGTCACCGATGCCGTCGCCGCGATGGCGCGGATCGAGCAGGCCTCGCGCAAGATCTCGGATATCACGTCGGTGATCGACGAGATCGCCTTCCAGACGAACCTGCTTGCGCTCAACGCAGCCGTCGAGGCAGCCCGCGCCGGCGATGCCGGCAAGGGTTTTGCGGTGGTCGCCTCGGAGGTCCGCACCCTGGCCCAGCGCTCCTCGGAAGCGGCCAAGGACATCACCTCGCTGATCAGCGAATCGGGTGTCGAGGTCGCACAAGGTGTCGGACTGGTCCGTTCGGCCGGCGAGGCGCTCGGAAAGATTGTCGAAGCCTCGAAAAAGGTCTCCGCCACTGTCTCAGACATCTCCGCAGCCTCGGCCGAGCAGGCCAACGGCATCGATGAGATGAGCCAGACCGTCGCCCATATGGACGAGATGACCCAGCAGAACGCAGCCCTCGCCGAGGAGAGCGCCGCGTCGGCCAGCTCGCTCACCGGCCAGATCCAGCGCTTGAACGGCCTCGTCTCCAGCTTCCGGATCAAGGAAGAACGGATACCGCAGCAGCGCAGGATGGACACCAAGGTGGAGGCCGGGTTCGGCTTTGGCCTGCGCCGTAGCGCTTGACGCCGCTCTTGCCGCAGGCTGATAGGATCGGGCTTTCGAGCCCGGTCCCAGAACCGGGCGAGACCGATATCACAGAGTACCCGATGACCGGCTCAGGCACTGACCGCACCCGCCCCGCCACGCGAACCCCCGCCCCGGTCATCATTCTGGTCGAACCGCAAATGGCCGAGAACATCGGCATGAGCGCTCGCGCCATGGCGAATTTCGGCCTTTCCGAGATGCGACTCGTGGCCCCTCGCGATGGCTGGCCCGCCGGTGGAGGCCTCAAGAAGGGTGCAACCGCCGCAGCCTCCGGTGCGACCCATATCCTCGAGAATGCCCGGCTCTACCCTGACGCCGCCGCCGCGACGGCCGATCTCAATCATGTGCTCGCCACCACCGCCCGCGAACGCGGCCAGATGAAGCGCGTCTTCACGCCAGCCGAGGTGATGCCGTCCCTGGCCGAGCGTGTCGGCGGCGGCGAGCGCGTCGGCATCCTGTTCGGTCGCGAGCGCATCGGCCTGACCAATGAAGAGATCTCGCTCGCCGACGCGATCCTGACCTTTCCCGTCAACCCGGCCTTCGCCTCGCTCAATCTCGCGCAGGCCGTGCTGCTGGCCGGCTACGAGTGGTTCAAGACGACGGATGGCGAGCCGCCCTTCCGCGAGAACAATCCCTCCCCGCCCGCGACTCGTGAGACGGTGTTTTCGATGTTCGGCTATCTCGAAGGCGAACTCGAGCGCTGCGGCTTCTTCCCGCCCGGCAAGAAGCCGGTCATGACCGCCAATCTGCGCGACATCCTGCATCGCCTGGAGATGACCGAGCAGGAGGCGCGCACCCTGCGCGGCGTGTTCAAATCCCTGGCGGAGGGGCCCCGACATCCGCGCCCGGTGAAAGCCCCCGAGGGCGAATAGACGTTCCCCTTCGTGACGAACCGGAAGGGCCGGAGCATCCCTGCCCGGCCCTTCTTGTTACTCCGCCCGCGGGGTGACTCTAGAACTGGTACTTCAACGTCGCCTTCACCGTGCGGCCCGGCTCGGTGTAGTAGTCGCGCGCCTGGGCAAGCGTGCCCGTCGGAACGTTGACCGCATCGAAGTACTTGCGGTCGAAGATGTTGTAGACGCCGACCCGCAGCTCGATATCGGCGAGCTTCGTCGGCCGCCACCACGCCGAAGCATTGAAGAGCGCATAGCCCGGAGCCTTGAAACCGGCATTCGTGCCGGTCGTTGCAGCGACGTCGTCACGTGCGGCAGCGAGCTTGGTCGAGACCTCGGCGCCCCAGATGTCTGTTCCATAGGCGATTGCGACGATACCCTGCATCGGCGGAATCGAGTTCAGGAACGTGTCGGTGTCCTTGTTCTGACCCCGGGTATAGGCGAAGGAGCCGCGCGCCAGCCAGTTCTCGGCGAAGGCATACTGGAAATTCGCCTCGACGCCCTGGATCTCGGCCCGCGCGACGTTCCGCGGCCCCTGAATGCCGCCCTGCGGATAGAGTGCATTCGGCGGCGCGATCTGCACGGTCTCGATGAAGTTGCGGTAATTGGTGTGAAAATATGTCACCGAACCACCGAAGGCCCGGTCACCGAAGCGGAAGCCGACATCGATGCCGTTGCTGGTTTCAGGGCGCAGCGTGGGATCGCCGATGCGCAGATAGGTCCCAACCGCCCCGAAGCGGCCATAGAGCTCACTTGCAGTCGGCGCGCGAAAACCCTTCGACCACTGCGCGAAAGCTGTAACATCCTTGAACATGCCGGCGTCCTTGAGGACGTCGTATTCAAGCCGCACCCGCGGCGACCAGGCGCTGTCACTGGAGGACGGCGGCAAGCCGACCGGGCTGGAGCCGCCATTGGTGTAGGCCGGCGTGTTCTGCGGCTTCTCCTCATACCAGTCGAACCGAACACCGGGCGTGAGGCGCAGGCGGTTGTCGAGCATGCCGATCTCGTCATACGCGAAAACGCCGATCGCATTGCCGTCGACCTTCGGCTGGTCGGCCTGATTGGTGTGCAGGTTGTTGCAGGCGGTGAAGGCGCCGGTATAGGGGCGGCGGCAATTGTCGACACCGGCCGAATACTGGTTCAGCGTCGTCCTGCGCAGTTCGGTGCCGAGCGTGATGCCGTGCGAGAAGATGCCAGTCTGGAAGCTCTTCACGACATGGCCGTTGAAGCCGAAGGCCTCCTGCTCGGTTTCGTTGTTGCGGGTATAGGGACCGATGACGCTGGTGAAGCGGTAGGCTGAGACCAGCGCGTTACGCTTGACGTTCTGCCAGTAGAGATTGGCGTGGGCCTCGTCGAGGAAGCCACCCGGCAGCTTGTAATCATAGGTCAGCGAGACGCGCTGACGCTCGACATCCTCGCCGGTGTCATAGTTTCCCGGGCGGAAATTGCCGGTGGGCGACACGGTCGAGGTGAGGACGTTGACCTTGTCCTCGCGCTTGAACAACTCGCCGGTAATGCCGAACCGGTGCA
The DNA here is from genome assembly GCF_056396065.1 of Allobosea sp. 05T433. Classification (NCBI taxonomy): domain Bacteria; kingdom Pseudomonadati; phylum Pseudomonadota; class Alphaproteobacteria; order Hyphomicrobiales; family Alloboseaceae; genus Allobosea; species Allobosea sp. 05T433. The sequence continues at coordinate 116,761 of NZ_JBFTKS010000010.1, forward strand.
CATCGTCGACATAGTGCTGGATCTTCGCGAGCAGCCCGTATTGCGTGAAATCCGTCGGGTTCGGCATCGTCCGGGTCGGTCCGATGCTGTCGATCGTCCCCCTGTTGCCTGTTTCATGCCCGTCGCGGAAACTACCCTGGAGCAGGAAATAGGTCTGCTGGAGCCGCGCCGCGACTGCGGCACTGCCGAACCAGGCCTCGTCGGTACTGTCATAGCCGGTCTTTGCGAGCGCACCGAACTGGCGGCCGCCCTTGATCAGGTCCTTGGGGTCGAGCGTTCGGACGGCAAGCACGCCCCCCAGAGCCCCGGAGCCGAGCACGCTGGCGCCGCTGCCGCCGCGCAGCAGGTCGAGCGTGGACAACGCATCGAAGTCGAAGGCGTTGGTCGAACTGCGATCGATCCGGGTGTCGGTCAGGAACGGCTGCCTGATGCCGTCGACCGTGGTCAGCACGCGCGGGCCATCGAGACCACGAATATTGATGCTGTTATTCTGGCGATTGAAGCTGATGCCCGCTTCGACCCGGTTGGCCAGGTCGGAAATGCTCTGGACCTGCTGCCTGTCGAGTTCTTCGCGGGTCGTGCGGGTCGTCGTCGGCCCGGCGATCAGCGGCGCACCACTGATTCCCTCCCCCTGCACGGTAATGGTGTCCAGAACGACGGGTCCCTCGGCCGATTGAGGAAAAACCGGCTGCTGTGCGGCCTGAACACGCTGCTGTGCACCAGCTTGTGACGCTGTCATCAACACAAGAACGCCAAGCGCCACGCCGCAACGCAGCCCGCCAGAATGCCCACCCATAGTCAGAACCCCGCCCCTGCCGGCGCTGCCAATGCATTGGATGCGCAGCCTGCAGTTTAAAATTGCTGAAAACTAAGCTTTATCAATTCAGTAAAGCCAGCACTCGATAGAAATAGAGTCGAATTCTGTCAATCGATTCTCAATCAAGGAAGTAACAATAGAATCCATCCAATGGAGAAGCGTTCTAATTTATATGTATTCTATACTGCAGACATCCCCCCGGAACTCAGCCCCGCTCGCGCCCTCCTCCCGATCTCGTGATTGCCGTGATCCGGCCGCAAAGCAGGTTGCGTATTGCAACGCACAAGCAGTCGCGCATCATGGCGCCAGACCGCTGCGGACATTGTTGATGATGCTCGACCGCCGGACCTTTCTCACGGGCTCAACTGCGCTCGCCGCAGCCGCTGCGGGCGCGCCCGGCCCTGCCTTGGCCGGCGATCTCGATGTCGTCGTCATCGGCGCAGGCGCAGCCGGAATCGCAGCCGCACGCGAACTGAAAGCGGCGGGACGCCAGGTCGTGATCATCGAGGCCCGCAACCGGGTCGGTGGCCGTGCCTTCACCGACACCTCGCTTGGCGCCGCCTACGACGCCGGCGCGATGTTCATCCACTGGGCGGAGCGAAATCCCTGGGTGAAGATCGCCGCCGATCTCGGTATCCCGACGCCGAATGAATCCTGGGGCGGCGGCTTCCAGGTTTTCGCCAACGGGCAACCGATGTCGGATGCCGAGCGGGTCAAACGGCGCGGTGCCTTCAGGCAAATCGACCGCAAGCTCGAAACCGTCGATATCTCGAAGCGCGATCTCTCGGTTGCCGAGCTGCTCGGAGACCTCGGCCCGGATATGACGCCCGTCGCCACCTCCGGGTTGCTGCTCTCGATCGGGGAGGAATCCGATCGCATCTCGGCGCGCGACTACCAACGCCTGTGGAGCGGCGACGATTTCGTCGTCCCTTCGGGCTACGGCAATCTTGTCGCGCGCCATGGCGAAGGGCTCGATATCCGCCTTGGCGAACCGGTCGAAGCCATTCGCTGGGACGGGCCCGGCGTCGAGATCACGACGCGCTCGGGAACGCTGAAGGCACGCGCCTGCATCGTCACCGTGCCGGTCGGCGTTCTGAAGGCCGGCGACATTCGCTTCACGCCTGCACTGCCTGCCCGAACCCGCGACGCCCTGAATGGAATCGGCATGGGCGCCCTCACCAAGATCGCGCTCAAGGTCGAGGGTGATCGCTTCGGCATCAAGCCCGGCATGAGCTATCTTGAAGCCGGTTCACCCAAGGCGATGATGAATGTCGACCTCTTCCCGGACGACAAGGACATCGTCATCGCCTATTGCGGCGGGGACTATGCGCGCGACCTTTCCCGCGCGGGAACCGCCGCCGCACGGGATCATGTGACCGAGCTTTTGGCCAAGATGGTCGGCGCGAGCTTTCGCAAGGCCGTCACCGGCGTGTCATTCCCCGCCTGGTGGACCGATCCGTTCTCGCATGGCTCCTATTCGGTATGCCGCCCCGGCTTCGAGGCGGCCCGGGACAGGCTTGCCGAGCCGATCGGCGGTCGCATCTGGATCGCGGGCGAGGCGACGGCCGGCGGCGGTGCGATGACGGTCGGCGGCGCGACCTTGGCGGGGCGGGCGGCGGCGGCGGCCGTGGCGCGGCTGAAGGCTTAGCGTCCCAGTTCCAGCTCCCAGTTCTGCCCCACCAGATCCTGCCCGAAGGAATGGTGCGCCTCCTCGGCGATGAGCCTGAAGCCGGCGGCAAGATAGATACCACGCGCAGCGTGCAGGATATCATTGGTCCACAGGATCATGCGCCGATAACCAGCCGATTGCGCGAAGCCGACCGCCTCCTGCACCAGCGCCTTGCCGAGGCCGAGCCCCTGCCCGCGTTTCTCGACCAGCACGAGCCGAAGTTTGGCGACCTCGTCCGACTCTCGAACTACGAAGGCCGAGCCCACGGGCATCCCGTCCAGCTCCGCAATGAAGCAGCGCTCCTTGCCAGGCACGAAGTCCCGCAGGAATTTCGCCGCGATCTCCGCGACCAGCGCTTCGAAGCTGATGTCCCAGCCGTAGTCTTCCGCATAGAGCCGGCCATGCGCCGATATCACCCAACCGATATCGCCGGGTCTGTGCTCGCGGATGAGCGGTTGCCACTTCCGCTCGCAGGCTCCAGACAATAGCCGCTCGGCGGTTCCCAGCGCCTCGACCAGATCCGCCTGTTCAGCCTGTCCGAGCCGCGCCAGAATCGAGTCGGCCTGGTCGCGCGACGCTTCATCCAGCGGCCGAAAGGCGTCATGCCCCTCTCGCGTCAGCAGCAGGTGCGAAGCCCGCCCGTCGTCGGGAGAACGCTCGCGTCTCAGCCAGCCGGCAGCAGCAAAGCCCTTGAGGATGCGGGAGAGATAGGCGGGATCGAGGGCAAGCTCGCGTGCCAGCTCGCTTGCGAGCCAATCGTCACGTTGAGCCAACTCATAGAGCACGCGCGACTCGACCAACGCGAAACCGGAGCCGTGCAGGCTGCCACCAAGTGCTCCAATCCAGCGCGTGTGGAAGCGGTTGAAGCGTCGGATCGCAGCGATCGCGGGGCTGTCTTTGGCGGCCATGATGATCTCCGGGGATCAGGGTCGCGCCAATTAGTGGACAGAGTCAATTAAATTGAATCATGGCGGCCAGGAGTTCCTTGACCACTCCTTAACCGGGCTCTGGCCCAATGAAGCGCTCATCCATCTCCTGTGCAGGCGCCGACGCATGCGGGTCGATCTTCTGGCCGGAACAGCCTATGGCGCAGCCGTGATGCCACGCCGCCAACCCACCATTCTGGTCTTCGATTCCGGGCTCGGCGGCCTGACAGTGCTAGCCGAAACCACGCGCGCCCGCCCGGACGCGCGCATCGTCTACGCCGCCGATGACGCCGGCTTCCCCTATGGCCGGCTCAGCGAGGCGGAACTCGTCGACCGCGTCCTGCAGGTCATGGAGCGGCTGATCGCGCGCTGTCATCCTGATCTTGTGGTGATCGCCTGCAACACCGCCTCGACTCTGGTGCTGCCGGCGCTGCGCGCCCGCTTTACCATCCCCTTCGTCGGCACCGTCCCGGCGATCAAGCCAGCAGCCGAGACCACCCGCAGCGGCCTGATCTCGGTCCTGGCGACGCCTGGAACCGTCGCCCGCGACTATACGCGCGGCCTGATCGAGGCCTATGCGGCGCGCTGCGAGGTCACGCTGGTCGGCTCGACCGGCCTCGCCGGCCTCGCCGAAGCCGCGCTCAAGGGTGAAACGGTCGACGACGCGGCAATCCTTGCGGAACTCGAACCCTGCTTCGTCGAACGCGACAGCGTACGGACCGACGTGATCACCCTCTCCTGCACGCATTATCCACTGCTGCTCGAACGCATGCGCCGGGTGGCACCGTGGTCCGTCAGCTGGATCGATCCTGCCCCGGCCATCGCCCGGCGGATTTCCCAATTACTGGGCCCTGCGGCGCCCCCACCGTTCAGCGCGGCTGGCGACGCACCGGCGATCTTCACGAGCGGGGCCTGCATCAGCGGACCGCTGCGCATTGCCCTCGCGGGCTACGGGCTGTCCCAGGTCCTGATCGAGCCATTTCCACTGATGAACTGAGCAGCGATCCCCAGGCATAGCCCCAAGGGATTTGACTTGCGGGGGCTCCTGCGCCTATAGGGCTCTCGTCGCGCGGGTCCATCAGGGCCCGCGTGGCTTTTTCCGCACCCGTGATCCGCTCGTCGAGAGCCGGATCTGTCGCCCTGGAAACGGGGACAGGAGGGCGCGGTCCTCAACTCGCGAACCTAGAGGACACGCGATATGTCGAAGCGTCATGAGGCGAAATACAAGATTGACCGCCGCCTCGGTCAGAACATCTGGGGCCGCCCGAAGTCCCCGGTCAACCGTCGTGAATACGGCCCCGGCCAGCACGGCCAGCGCCGCAAGGGCAAGCCGTCGGACTTCGGCACGCAGCTGCGCGCCAAGCAGAAGCTGAAGGGCTATTACGGCTCGATCTCCGAGAAGCAGTTCCGTCGTTACTACGCCGAGGCGATCCGCCTGAAAGGCGACTCGGGTGAGAACCTCGTCGGCCTGCTCGAGCGCCGTCTCGACGCGGTGATCTACCGCGCCAAGTTCGTCCCGACGGTGTTTGCTGCTCGCCAGTTCGTCAACCACGGCCACGTCACGGTCAACGGCAAGCGCGTCAACATCGCGTCCTACCAGGTCAAGCCGGGTGACGTGATTGCGGTGAAGGAATCCTCCCGCCAGCTCGCCATCGTGATCGAATCGGCTGCGCTCGCCGAGCGCGACGTGCCGGACTACATCGATGCCGACCACACCAAGTTCTCGGCCACCTACACCCGCACCCCGACCCTGTCGGACGTGCCTTACGCGGTGCAGATGGAACCGAACCTGGTCATCGAGTTCTACTCGCGCTGATCCTGCATTGCAGGCTCGGGCTGCGAAGCTCCGATCGGAATCAGAAAAGGGCGGCTCTTCGGAGCCGCCCTTTTCATTTCGAGCCCTCGGCAGGTGCGTCCCGCGGCCTGCCCAGACGGGCGCGCACGACGCATGTACTGGGTCTTGCGCGTACCGGTCAGACGTCTTCCCCAAGCAACGCCTTCACTCCGATGGGATATCGATACCGCCCCACGCCGGATGTCCGGCGGGGCTCCGGGTCCAGAAGGCGATGTCATTGAACTGGATGGTCTGCGAGACATCGGGCAAAGCATCGCGATAGATGCCGAAGCGCGGCTGCGCGTCGATGACCGGCTTGCCTGCCTTCGTCATGCCGTAGCGCGGATATCCGAGTACGCCGCGATAGGCTGGGCAGGCGCGCCCATCGAGCCAGAGCTGCAGATGGCTCTCACCGGCCTTCTGGCTCGGCCGTATCGAAACATTGACCCGGTGCCAATGGCCCGGGGCGATTGGCCAGTCGCCACAGAAATGGACCTGCCCGACGCTGTCGCCACATGTCTCGGTGCCAGCACTCTTCGCGCGGAAGACCGGAGTCTTGCCGTCCGAATCCACCTCGATCTTGAAAAGCGGATTGCCGGGATCGCAGATCTCTTCTCCGCCCCTGCCCTTCTCGTAGCGCGGATCGATATTCTGCTTGATCTGCTGGATGACGGTGCGGTTCTTTCGTGTCAGCCACGGGGCCTCGACACGGAACTGAAAGCTGTACCAGGTCGTGGTATCGAAGCGGATGAGCTCGCGCGTCATCTGGATCTCGGCGCGCTCCGTCGCCGAAGAGCCAGGATCGGGATCATAGGCATCGCCCGGCTTGACGGTAACGCTGAGGACGCGCCCGCCATCTCCGGCCCCCCGTTCGCCGACGCATCGGATACGATCGGCACGAACGGATTTGTCCAGCAGCGACGAGATCTTCCAGTCCTCGGCCGCGATGCAGGCTGTCTCGAAATCCGCCTGGAACGCCGGAACGACTTCCTCCGCACGACCAAAGCCTGGGCAGAACAAGGACAGGGACGTCAACCCGGCCGAGGCAAGAACGCGAAGAACCACGGCGTCTCTCATGCGTTGCCCCAAACCCCAGACCCCGCATGGAAGCTATCTCAACCTTGCGCGGGATCAACATGTTTGATCCCGCGGTATTGAAGCGGAGGAGCTAATACAGGCTCCGGTTCAGCGTTGCAGGATTGGCCGCAAGGCCTGAGCAAAACAGCAAAAGGGGCGGCCCGCAGGAGCCGCCCCTCTATGAAGCACGCCCAGATGGCTGCGGCGCTGCCGGATGATCCTTCGTCAGAGATGCGACCCGACCTCGTCGCGAAAGAAATAGCAGCCCAGCCCGACGCAGCCGATCAGGATCGAAAGACCATACGGGCCGAACAGGCAGAGTATGAAAACGAAGGCGATGAAAATCCTCATCAGCCAGTTTGACGATTGAGCCTTCATGAGACGCCCCTCTCACGAGATTTACTGAGAGGACCCTAGGCGCTCAAAAATGAACTCAATTTGAAGGATTATGGTAAACTCCCGTTTTTCATGACCGCGGTCGCCTCAACCTTCGCAATCCAGCTCTTCCGCATCGTCACCCGGACCGCCCCCACCGGCAGCAGCACAGAAAAAGGCGGCTCCGAGGAGCCGCCTGGTGAAGGCGATCGCGCTGCGATCAGTTGTTGTCGTCGTCGCTATGGTAGCGGCCGCGACGCGAGCCGCGATCGTCACCGTCGCGATCCCGGCCGCCGCGTCGATCCTGCCAGCGATCGCGCATGTTCTCCCCCATCCGCTCCATGCGGGCGCGCCCCTCGGAGAATGCTTCGCGCACAGCCCGGCGCGCCACCGTCTTCTGTTCGTCGCTCAAGGTAGACCAGAGCGGACGAACGGCATCCGCGAGCTCCTTGCTGCGCGTGGCACGTGCGGCCTGACGGCTGGCCATCGCGTCCAGGCGCTCCATGATATCGGCGTGGCGGAAATTCTCGCGCTGCTCGCGCATGGCCGCAAAGCCCTGACGACGCTGCTCCATGCCCTTCTTCACCGTGTTCTCGACCGCATCGAACAACGGGACCTGCTCGGGCTTGAGCTTCATATCGGCGCGCAATTTGGCTAAGCGCTCGTTCATGCGTGTCTGCGCGCGTTCGAGCCGCTCCTTCATGCGGGCTTCCATCTGCTCGGTGCGGCGCTGGTCGCGCTGGTCGGTACGCTCCTGCTGCGTCATGTCACGCGAGGATCCGGAGCCGCCGGCAGGTGGAACCGGCTGCGGCTGCGCGACCGCGAACGTCGCAGCCAGGGCGGCTGCCGACGAAGCTGCGATAAGTGCGATGCGTTTCATCCTGGGTCTCCGTTTGTCGTATCGACAAGGTCAGGTCGCTGGCGGGTCTCGAAGCCGGTTCGCGATCATGGCAAGGCTGACCTCGCGCCCCTGACCCTGCGATGGCGCAAGCATGAAAAGATCGTAATGTAGCGATGACGCGCCAGCGAGCGCGAAGTTCCCCCACGCCCCCCGGTGTCATTCCCTCGTGATGCGCAACCTGATCACCGATGTTCGCGGCCTGCTCGTCGGGCAAGCCCAGGATATTGCCGCAGCGACCGGCGTCACCGTCGCCCTGTTTGACCGCCCCACCGTAGCCTCGGTGGCCATTCTCGGCGGCGCTCCCGGCACCCGCGATACCGCATTGCTGGAACCGGAAATGACTGTCGAGCATGTTGACGCCATCGTCCTCTCCGGCGGTTCCGCCTGGGGGCTGGCCGCAGCCGACGGGGTCATGGCGACGCTCGCCGCAAACGGTCGCGGCTTCCCCGTCGGCGGCATGCGCGTGCCGATCGTGCCGCAGGCGATCCTGTTCGATCTCCTGAATGGCGGCGACAAGGGCTGGGCCAAGGGCAATGGCGCAGAGGCCCCTTATCGGGCGCTGGCGCGGGCGGCAGCAGAKAATGTCGGCACTGAGTTTTTTCTCGGAAGCGCCGGCGCTGGCTACGGTGCGACCACCGCTACGCTCAAGGGGGGGCTCGGCTCGGCCAGCGCGCGCGCCGCCACCGGTCAGATCGTGGGCGCGCTCGTCGCCGTCAACGCCGTTGGCAGTGCCACGATCGGCGACGGGCCTTGCTTCTGGGCCGCCCCCTATGAGCAAGCGAGTGAGTTCGGCGGCCTCGGCTGGCCTTCCATGATCTCGCCCGATGATCTCGGACTGCGCTTCAAGGGCGGGGCCGGACAGAACACCACGATCGCACTCGTCGCGACCGACGCGGCACTGACCAAATCGCAGGCGAAGCGGCTGGCGCTTGCGGMGCATGATGGCTTGGCCCGGGCGCTCAGGCCGGTCCATGCGCCGCTCGACGGGGACGTCGTCTTTGCCGCGGCAACCGGTCATAGCGGCGCGCCGTCCGATGCCTTCGCCCTGGCAGAACTCTGCGCGACCGCCGCCGACGTCCTCGCTCGAGCCGTCGCGCGCGGCGTCCACGCTGCAACCGCCCTTCCCTTTGCCGGAGCCAAGCCCGCCTGGCGCGACAGGTTCGGGACCTGAGGCCCGGTCCGCTCCAGCGGCGTTTGCCACCTGGAAAGGGAAGATTCTGCATCATCCACGTGTCGTTGCACGGCCCTATCTTCGTTGACCGCGAGCAAGATCGCCGGCATCGCACGGGATGTGATCTCATCCGTGCAGACGGTCAGTGCCGCCGCCCAGCAAATGATGAGCGGCGCCACACAGGTCGCCGAACGCTCGAAGGCCGCCTCGGCCTCCTCGCTTCACACCTCTTCGAACGTGATCGCCCTGACACAGGCGACCAGCGAGCTTGCGGCCTCGATCAGGGAAAATAGACAAGCAGGTTGCCGAGACCACGCGTATCGTCGGCTCAACCACGACAAACGCGCAGACGGTGCTGACGACGGTCAATGAGCTTTCGACGAAGGCCGACAATGTCGGCACCATCGTCGGCATGATCTCGACGATTGCGGCGCAGACAAACCTGCTGGCCCTCAATGCCGCGATCGAGGCCGCTCGCTTCGGTCATTCCAGCAGTGGCTTTGCGGTCGTGGCCCAGGAGGTCAAGGCGCTGGCCCACCAGACCTCGCTGGCAACAGACGATATCCAGCGCCAGATCGAAGCGATCCGCAACTCGAGCGGTGAAGCCGTCCGCGCCATCGACACGATGAACACGACCATCGGCTCGCTCAATGAGATTTCGGCGGCAGTCGCGACCGTCGTCGAACAGCAGAACGCAGCCACCTCGGGGATTGCCCGCAACATCGAGGCTGCAGCACACGAGACTATCGCGGCCTCCGGCAATATCGAATTCGTCAGCAAGGTGGCCGCGGAAACCGGTCAGGCAGCGGCCTTCATAGCCGAATCCGCCGACAGGCTGGCCGCCCAATCCGCGCATCTCGGTACCGAGGTCGCGCAGTTCCTGGGCCGGATCCGGGCAACCTGATTCTGACGCATGCGCAGCCGCAGGACCCGGGCTCGTGCTCCTCAGGCTTCGCCTGCGTCGAACGCCGCGTGGTAGCGGACTTCACCCGCCGGTAGCGGGCCGCCAAAGCCAAGCACCAGGAAATACTCCTGCGGCACATCGGCAAGCCAGAGTCGGGGGTCCGCAGCGAAACCGAAGCGACCATAATAACCCGGCGCCCCCAGCAGGACGCAGCCCTTCGCACCGGCCGTCTTCAGCCTGTCGAGCCCCGCGCGCGCCAGAGCCTCCCCTATGCCTCTCCCCTGCATGTCCGGCCGAACAGCCAGAGGCCCGAGACCAAACCAGCCAAGCTCCTGCCCGCCGATCATGACCGGGGAGAAGGCGACATGGCCGAGCAGGGCGTCGCCATCGGAGGCGACAAGGGACAAGGCCAGCATACCGCCACGGCGCAAGCCATCGACGATCGCGGCCTCCGTCTGGTTGCTGTGGGAAACGTCCTTGAAGGCGTCGGTAATGAGCGCCTGGATTGTGGGAATGTCAGCGGGCTGCTCATCGCGGATGATCATGTTGCGTCCTCGGTTCTCGCGAGAGCGGGAGGGCCCATGACGGGCCCTCCCCTTGGTCTCACCGGTTGTCGGCCTGAGACCTCACTGCGAGCCGGCCCTGTCGCGAGATGCGATAGGGCCGCCCCTGCCTCGATTCGATCATCCGCTTGCGCCTGAGGCTCCCGAAAAGCTCGAGCGTGCAGTTGGTCAACACGTAGCCCTCATGGGTGAAGCAGTCGACATGGTGGATGCGGCCATCATCGCCGCGATGGTGACGGATATGCCCGCCCTGGGCCAGCACGTGCAGCACGCGCTGCTCGCCCCTGGAGATATTCATGTTTGTAGAGCCTGTGCATGAAACCATGACAAGCGCCTGAGCCCGATGCAGGCATCGAATGCTGCATTTCAGACCCGGCGCTGCATCACGTTCCGCCGAAGCGAAACGTCACCGGGTTCCCGCACTCTCAAACATGACATTCTCCAACACGTTCATTTCCGCGCGCATAGGCGCGGGAGGACGGGCGTTTAGAGCACGCTCCTCCTAACGTCAACCGGCGCCAGGACCGTTTCCCGCCTGCGCCGAATGCGCTATGGGACCCGCATGTCGACAGATGCATTTCTCCAGCGGTTCGGTGCGCCCGGCTCGCCTCAGCCCGATCCCGTTGCCGCGGCGCAAAGCGCGATGCGCAACGCCCTGCCCAAGCGCTTCTACGAAACCGCTGGTGTGCTCGAACGCGACGGGCTCTTCCATGTCGGGCTCGATGGCCGGACGGCCCGGACCCCGGCCCGGAATCCCTTGGCCATCACCTCGCGCCCGGTCGCCGAGGCACTCGCCGCGGAATGGCAGGCGCAGGGCGAGCGGATCGACCCCGCCGTCATGCCGCTGACACGACTGGTCAATTCCGCGCTCGATGGCGTGTCCGACCAGCATGAAGCCGTGCGCGCCGAGATCGTACGCTATGCCGGCAGCGACGCGCTCTGCTATCGCGCCAGCGAACCGGACAATCTGGTCGAGCGCCAGCGTGATGTCTGGGACCCGATCATCGCCGGCACCGAGGCCGCCCTCGACGCACGCTTCACCCTCACTGAGGGCGTGATGTTTGCCGCGCAACCGGCCGGCTTGCTCGACGCCGTCGCCCGGCGTGTTGCCGATCTCTCCGCGCCTCTGGCGCTCGCCGGAGCGCATAATGTGATGACACTTTCAGGCTCGGCCATTCTCATGCTGGCCCTCGCCGACGGACGGCTGGACGAAGAGCAGGCATGGACTGCCGCCCATCTCGACGAGGACTATCAGATCGAGATCTGGGGACAGGATGAGGACGCCGCCGCCAGGCGAACGATCCGCCGCCAGGAATTCGCGGCGGCCGTGCTTCTGCTCCAACACGGATAGCGCAAGCCCGAACGAACGGCTGATGGACAGCATGGCCTTCGCCCCTTAAGCCGGAACGCAGGCGTTCTGACCGGCGACGGGGCATTTCCATGAAGGACATTCTCGAGCAGCTTGAATCCCGCCGCGAGGGCGCGCGCAAGGGTGGCGGCGACAGGCGCATCGAGGCGCAGCACAAGCGCGGCAAGCTGACCGCTCGCGAGCGTATCGAACTCCTGCTCGATCACGGCTCCTTCGAAGAATTCGACATGTTCGTGCAGCACCGCTGCGTCGATTTCGGCATGGAGAAGGGTGAGAAGATCCCGGGTGACGGCGTCGTCACTGGCTGGGGCACCGTCAATGGGCGCACCGTCTTCGTCTTCTCCAAGGACTTCACCGTCTTCGGCGGCTCGCTCTCCGAAACACATGCCCAGAAGATCACCAAGATCCAGGACATGGCGCTGAAGATGCGGGCCCCGATCGTCGGCCTGTTCGACGCGGGCGGCGCCCGCATCCAGGAAGGCGTCGCGGCGCTCGGCGGCTATGGCGAGGTCTTCAAGCGCAATGTCACGGCCTCGGGCGTCATTCCCCAGATCTCGGTGATCATGGGCCCCTGCGCTGGCGGCGACGTCTATTCCCCGGCGATGACCGACTTCATCTTCATGGTCCGCGACACCAGCTACATGTTCGTCACCGGCCCGGAGGTGGTGAAGACCGTCACCAACGAGACCGTCACGTCCGAGGAGCTGGGCGGGGCCAAGGTCCACACCTCGAAATCCTCGGTGGCCGACGGCTCCTTCGAGAACGATGTCGAGGCACTGCTGCAGGTGCGCCGGCTGATCGACTTCCTGCCGGCCAACAACACGGTCGGCGTCCCGGAATGGCCGAGTTTCGACGTGCCGGACCGTGTCGACATGAGCCTCGACACGCTCGTACCCGACAATCCGAACAAACCCTATGACATCAAGGAACTGATCCTGAAGACGCTCGATGAGGGCGACTTCTTCGAAATCCAGGCGGCCTATGCCGGCAATATCGTCACCGGATTCGGCCGCATCGAGGGCCGCACCGTCGGCGTCGTCGCCAACCAGCCCATGGTGCTCGCCGGCGTGCTCGATTCCGATGCCAGCCGCAAGGCGGCCCGCTTCGTGCGCTATTGCGACGCCTTCGAGATCCCGATCGTCACCTTCGTCGACGTGCCGGGCTTCCTGCCGGGCACGGCGCAGGAATATGGCGGGCTGATCAAGCACGGCGCCAAGCTGCTCTTCGCCTATAGCGAATGCACGGTACCGCTGGTCACGGTCATCACCCGCAAGGCATTCGGCGGCGCCTATGACGTGATGGCCTCAAAACATATCGGCGCCGACGTCAACTATGCCTGGCCGACGGCGCAGATCGCGGTGATGGGCGCCAAGGGCGCGGTGGAGATCATCTTCCGCGGCGGCGATGCCGAGACCATCGCACGCCAGACCAAGGAATATGAGGACCGCTTCATGTCGCCCTTCGTCGCCGCCGAGCGCGGTTATGTCGACGAGGTGATCATGCCGCACTCGACCCGTCGCCGGATCGCCCGGGCCCTGGCCATGCTCAGAACCAAAAACGTCGAGCGGCCCTGGCGCAAGCACGACAATATTCCGCTGTGAGCTGACGCGAGCTACTGCCAGCGCCTGAATACCGCGCTCGCATTCACCCCGCCAAAGCCGAAACCGTTCGAGATGGCATGCTCCATCTGGAGCGGGCGGGCCTCCTTAGCCACGAGATCGAGCCCCGCCGCATCCTCGTCCGGATTGTCGAGATTGAGCGTCGGCGGCGCGATCTGGTCGCGCAGCGCCAGGATGGTGAAGATCGCTTCCAGGCCGCCGGCCGCGCCGAGCAGGTGCCCCGTCGCCGATTTGGTGGCGCTGATCGCGATGCTGCGCTCCGAACCGAAAAGCGCTCTGATTGCCGCCAATTCGCCTCGGTCGCCGACCGGCGTCGAGGTCGAGTGCGCATTGAGATGACGGATATCGTGCGGCTGCAGGCCGGCCTGTTTCAGGGCGATCTCCATGGCGCGCCGCGCGCCCGAACCATCTTCCGGGCCTGAGGTGATGTGATAGGCATCGGCACTGGTGCCATAGCCAGTGATCTCGGCCAGCGGCGCAGCCCCTCGCGCCTGCGCATGCTCCAGGGCCTCGATCACCAGCATGCCGGCGCCCTCGCCCATGACGAAACCGTCGCGGTCCCGGTCGAAGGGGCGTGAGGCACGCTCGGGCTCGTCATTGAAGCCGGTCGAGAGCGCACGCGCCGCGGCAAAGCCACCAAGCGCGACAAGATCGATGCAGGCCTCGGCGCCGCCGCAGAGCGCGATATCGGCCTCTCCCGCCCGGATCAGCCGCGCCGCATCGCCGATCGCCTGCACGCCAGCGGCGCAGGCCGTGACCGGCGCACCGATCGGCCCCTTGAAGCCGTGGTCGATCGAGACATGACCAGCCGCAAGATTGACCAGGAAGGACGGGATCGTGAAGGGCGAAAGCCGTCGCACACCGCGCGTATCGGTGATGCGCACCGCTTCGGCGATCGCGGGAAAGCCGCCAATGCCGGAGGCGATGACCGTCGCGGTGCGCTCCCGCTGCACGTCATCGGTCGGCGCCCAGCCGGCCTGCTCCAGCGCCTCCTTCGCCGCCACCAGCGCGAACTGAATGAAGCGATCCATCTTGCGCTGGTCCTTGGGAGCAATAGCGCTGTCGGGATCGAAGCCCCCCTCAGCGTCCTCCGCCTTCGTCGGCACGGCACCGGCAACCTTGGCCGGCAGGGTCTCGACAATGCTGTCGGGCAGGCGCCGCAGCCCGGAACGGCCGGCGAGCAGCCGCGACCACGTCAGTTCGGTTCCACAGCCCAGGGGCGAGACAACGCCCATACCGGTTACAACGACGCGGCGCATCGGCAGATCCTATTCGATGTGAGAGGGACAGAGCGGTCGCAAACCTCTCTGCGCGGCAATGTGCCGGCGCATCTGTTCGCTGGCTCGCGGACCGGGAATGAGAGCGACATTATCGGACGTGATCGGCGTCGCGCTGGCGGCATCGACCAGGATCGGTTCGAGCGGCTGGCCGGAAACGCGCCCTGCCAGCAGCACGGACACGCCCTCGGGGGCGAGATGCCGGTTGCCCCAGGCGAGCATTGCCGCAATCACCGGGAAGAAGTCCCGCCCCTTGGCGGTCAGCAGGTACTCATATCGCTTTGGCCGCTCGCGATAGAGCCGCCGCTCGAACAGGCCGCTCTGCGTGAGATGCTTGAGACGGCGAGCCAGCATATTGGGCGCAATGCCGAGACTCGCCTGAAACTCGTCGAAGCGCGTGAGCCCACGGAACGCATCGCGCAGGATCAGGAGGCTCCACCATTCGCAGACGGTTTCGACCGTCCGCGCGCAGGGGCATTCGGAGAGTGAAGCGGGCCTGGATTGCATGCTCACTCCGGCTAGACCAGTTACTATCATTTTGCAAGTAACGGATCGAACCGGAGTACGGGGTCTCTCTCGCTGGGGTGCTATCCCGGGGTTCGGAACGCCTCATCCGTCCAGTCGAGCAGCTTGCCCAGAAAGCGCGAGGCCGCCGGCATGAAGAAGCTGCCATGATGGTAGAACGGGTCGAGCGTGGTCACGATCATGCGCCCGGCCCCACCGCCAACATGACGGTGGTCGTAGAGGATCGAGCCGCCCTTGCCCTGAGGGTCGCCATCCGGCGTGATGTCCACCAGTGAGGTCGCCCCCGGCGGTGGCGTCAGCAGGCCGTGATAGTGCCAGACCAGCTCCTTCATCCCGACATGGCGAAAAAGTTCGTGATCGGGCGCGACGATGCGGTGGCCGGGATCGGCACCCTGCTCCAGCCACCACCAGAAATTGGTCGGACGGAACTCCCATGAGACGCCGGGCGCCCATTGCTGGGCGCTGTTCTCGCCAAGCACGATCAGGGTGCCGCCACCGGCCAGATAGTCGAGGAGGATCGGGCGCTTGCCCCGCAGAACGCCCGGATGAATGCGATCCGCCACCATCAGGGCGTCGCAGCCGGCAAGGTCGGCCGCAGCCAGTTCAGGCGCGTAGATCGTCCGGTCGAAGCGACCACCGAGCCGCTGACCATAGATTGCTTCCTGGTGGTAATAGGTTCCGCCGTCCAGCACCGCGAGTGTCATGCTGCCTCCGATGGCTTGGCGATCCAGTCGAACAGTTGCGGCATGATCCGCTCCGAGCTGTTGCCCGAGCCGAAATAGCCCCACAAATCCGCGCCGGCATGGACCAGCAACCGCCCTCCCACCGCCGGCCGGCAATCGAAATCGACCGGAGACCGGCTCGGTCCCAGGCTGTTGATGATGCGCGCACCGGGCGGTGGCGGGTTGGAACCGCGCCCATAGAAGCCCGCCACGCCGCGCCGCTTCGAGAGATCCGCAGGATCGACGCCGGCCCAGACCGGGTGCTCCGCCTCTCGGTTGACCGCGAGATCGTCGACCCGATAGCCGGGGATCGGCTGGAACCGCGAGAGTTCGGCCAGGAAAGGGTGCCCGATATGGCCGCAGACGACGATCGTGCCGCCACCGGCCAGGAAGGCTTCAAGCTGTCCCCGGCGCGAGGCAAGATAGCGCTGGTCCGAATGCAATCCGAGCAGCAGGCCGCGCGTGCGGGAAAGCGCGGTCCGTTCGAGATCGTAGAACGGCACGAGGTCGATTCGCGGGCCGAGCGCGAGATCCGTGATCAGGGCCTGGGCACCGGTCTCGCTCTGCTCGCAATCAAGGAGGATGGCGTCGATCACGGTTTGAACGCCATCGGATCGATGAGGTCGCGGCGCATGTCGATGGTCTTCTGCAACATGCCGGCCTCGATCATGAAGGATTGATCGGCTTCAAGGTTCTTCACATCGGCATCGGTCATGGCGAGCGTGAAATCATACCAGGGCAGTTGCTTGCGCGCGTCCTCGACCGAGATCTTCTGGTCCTCGGCCGCGATCTTCAGGGCTTCCTCGGGATCGGTCTTCATGAACGCGAGTGCCTTGCCGTGAGCTGCGAGATAGGCCTGCACTAGGTCCGGATGGTCCCGGAGAAAAGCTGTTCGCACAGCAATCACCGAGGTCGGAGCGATCAGCCCCTCGCCGCTCGCCAGGATGCGCCCGCCAGCAGCTTCGACCTGCAGGGCATTGGCGCCGGCCAGCGTGGCCGCATCAACCTTGCCCGCCAGAAGGGCTGCCCGCGCCGCCGGGATATCCATGTTGAGATACTCGACATCGCCGAGCTTCATGCCATTGGCGGCCAGCGCCGCGGCCAGGAGCTGGTTCAGCGTCGTCCCCTTGGGGCCGCCCACGCTCTTGCCCTTCAGATCCTTGACCGAAGCAGGGCCGTTCGCCGTCGTCATCACGAAGAAGGCCTTGGGCGAACGCGAATAGGCGGCAATCACCTTGAGGTCGATGCCGTTCGCCCGCCCGAGAATGGCCGAGGTCCCGCCCAGTACGCTGGCAATGTCGACCGCACCGGCGGCAAGCGCCTGGATCTGCGCCGCGCCCGAGGTGATCTCGGGATTCTCGACCTTGTTGATGCCCGCCGCCGCAAAAGCTTCCTCGAGAAAGCCCTTCTTGCGCATGACAATGGAGGGAACGTTGAAGGGTGACGCCACATAAGTAACGCGCACGCTCGATGGCTTGTCGGCAGCATGGACCGAGATCGCAGGTGCAGCCGCAACGATGACCGCAAGGGCGATCAGCTTCAGAAGTTTCACGACACAATCTCCTTCTGTAAGGGATGCCTGCTCGTTTCGAGCAGGCGCTCGAGCACGGCACGGCGATGGGCGAGCAGCGCGGGATCCGTAGGGTCTCGCGGGTAGGGAAGATCGACCCGGCGCAAACCGACGAGCCGGCCCACCGACAATTCGGCAATGGCCTCGCCAAGCAGAACCGCCTCCTCGACGTCATGGGTGACGAAGACGACGGTCGGCCGGCGCTTACGCCAGATTTCGACGAGCTCCTGCTGCATGGTGCGGCGTGTGAAGGCGTCGAGCGCGCCAAAGGGCTCGTCCATGAGCAAAAGGTCCGGTTCGAGGACGAGCGCGCGGGCAATCGCAACCCGCTGCGCCATGCCGCCCGAGAGCTGCTCGGGCGTTGCCTCTGCAAATCCCGAAAGCCCGACGAGGGCCAACGCTTCGCCGACGCGCTGATCGATGACCTCTTGCGGGATGCGGCCGCGGAGCCCGAACCCGGCGTTGCGCGCGACGCTGAGCCACGGCATCAGCCGCGGCTCCTGGAAGACATAGCCGATGCGCGGGCGCCCGCCGCCAGCAAAACTCAATGTGCCGGACGTCGGCTCGGCAAGCCCGGCGAGGATACGCAGCAACGTGGTCTTGCCGCAGCCGCTGCGCCCCACGATCGCTGTGAAGCTGCCGCGCGGCAGATCGAGATCGACGCCTTCGAGAGCGGCGACGCTGCGCCCCGCCACCGAATAGTTCATACCGAGATTGCGGGCCTCAAACACGGCCGAGCTCCAGATGGGAGCGCAGCCACGGCGCGCTGCGGCGGATCGCGGCCCGGGCCAGGGCATCGGCGATCAGCCCGAGCACGCCGATGACAAAGACCCCGACGAGAACAATGTCGGTGCGCGCAAGATTCTGGGCGTCGATGATCATGTAGCCGAGCCCCGAGCTCGACGCGATCAGCTCGGCTCCGACCAGAGCCCGCCAACTGTAGCCGAGCCCGATCCGCAGACCGACGACGAGGGCCGGAAGCGAGGCTGGAAGAACGATCCGACGCAGAATTTCCGAGCTGTTCAGGCCGCAAGCCCGGCCGACCTCGACGAGCTTCGGATCCGCCTGGGCAATCCCCCCAAGGGCTCCCAGGAAGATCGGAAAGAAGCAAGAGAGCACGATCACACCGATCTTCTGCACTTCGCCGATACCGAGCCACAGGATCAGCAGCGGCAGCAGCGCAAGCGGCGGAACCTGGCGCAGGAATTCGAGCGCCGGCTCGACCAGCGCGCGCAACCGCGGCAGCAGACCGAACAGCAGAGCCAGGGGCAAGGCAGTGGCGACGGAAAGGCCATAGCCGAGGATCACGCGCTGCAAGCTGATCGCCACATGCCTGACAAGGGAGCCATCGGCGATGAGTTGACGTCCCGCCTCCATGACCGCGACCGGCCCAGGCAGCAGGAAGGGCGAAACGAGACCGAGCGCACTGGCTACAGACCAGAGCAGTCCCAACAGCAAGAATATGGGCAGTCCTTTTGACACGGCTACTACGATTGTTTCAGAGCAAGGCGGCGGCGCCCGCGCGACTGACTAGCATTGTTTCGTAGCGCATCAACAATATTACGATATTTATCACGCGAATATTTATTATAATTATTCTAATGAGAAGAATACGCTTTCGACAAGCGACACAGAACGGCGCGCATGCTTTGCAGATCGGAATAACTGCGCGTTTGACGAGCATCTTCGTCCCAAAGCCCGCTTCACCGGGCCTCCCGGCCCGCGACCCCGGACATGACTCCTGGGAGATAATCGTCTAAGGCGGCGCTCGCCCCCAAGAGATTTCCCGCTCTCGATGCTGTTCAATTCCTTCGTCTTCCTGCTCGGCTTCTTGCCGCTTGCACTCGCCCTGCACTGGCTGGTCGAGCGTTTTCAGCCAAGCCTGCGGCTGCCTGTTCTGGCGCTCCTGTCCTTTGTCTTCTACGGCTATTGGGACTGGCGCTTCGTCCCGCTGCTGGCTTTCTCGATCCTGCTCAACTGGTGGATCGCCGAAGCCTTCCTGAAGACCAAGCGAAGCGGCCTGATTTCGCTGGCGATCGCACTCAACCTCGCCGTGCTGGCGCTGTTCAAATACTTCAATTTTTTCGCTGAGTTCGCAGGCATGGTTCCGGGATTACCCGTCCCCAAGCTTGATCTGGCGCTTCCGCTCGGCATCTCCTTCTTTACCTTCCACCATGTGATGTACCTGACGGATCTCAGGCGCGGCGAGGCCCCGCGCTACGATCTGGTGCGCTATGCGCTCTACATCGCCTTCTTCCCGCAGGTCCTGGCCGGACCGCTGGTGCGCTGGCGCGAGATCATGCATCAGTTCGACGAACGACCCTATTTGCGATCCGACGCGGCCGAACGCATCGCACGTGGGCTGATGCTCCTGACTGCCGGTCTCGCCAAGAAGGTGCTGCTCGGCGACCCGCTGGCCGAATACGCCAACCCCGTCTTCGCCGCGGCAGCTGCCGGACAGGTCGTTTCAGTAGCCGAGGCCTGGCAAGGCACACTTGCCTTCACCTTCCAGATCTATTTCGACTTCTCCGGCTATACCGACATGGCGCTCGGCCTGGCCCTTCTCTTCGGCATCGTGCTGCCGCAGAATTTCGATGTGCCCTATCGCAGCATCAGCATCCAGGATTTCTGGCGGCGCTGGCACATGACGCTGTCGCGCTTCCTCCGCGACTACCTCTACATCTGGATGGGCGGCTCGCGCCGGGGACTGCCGACCCAGATCTGGGCGCTCTTCGCCACCATGGCGCTTGGTGGCCTCTGGCATGGCGCCGGCCTCACCTTCATCGCCTGGGGCGTCGCCCATGGCGTGGCCCTGATCATCTGCCTGCTCTGGCGCCGTGCCAAGCTGCCGATGCCGGCGCTGCTCGGCTGGGCCCTGACCCTGCTCTTTGTGACGCTGTGCTGGGTCTTGTTCCGCGCCTCCTCCTTCCCGGCGGCGCTGACGATCTACAAGGGCCTCTTCGGCTTCGCGCCCTTCGGCTCCGGCTTCAAATGGCGCGCTTTGCTGCCCGCAGCCGCCTTTGCGATGCTCGGCCCGACCGCATGGGCCCTGGTGCACCGGCTGCCGCCGGCGCGGTGGATCGCCGTGCTGATGGCAGTGCTCTTCGTGCTTGTGTTGTTCAAGATCGGCGACGACGCCAATTATGAATTCATCTACTTCCAGTTCTGAACGGCTCAGCGCCGAGGCCAACCCGGCCGCAGGAATGCGCTGGCAGCGGTTTATCCGCGTCTCTCTGACTGCGGGAGGCCTCTTGCTAGCCGCCTTCTTCGCCGCAGCCATCCTGATCGACCCCTATGACAGCGGGCGCTCACCACTGTCATTGAAGCAGGGCGTTCGCCCGCAGGGACCGCGCACAGCCGCCGCCAGCCGCGGCCGCGACCCTGCATTTTCGGGAGCGATATTCGGCAATTCCCATATCCAACTGGTCAAACCCGACCTGCTGAAAACGCTGACTGGAATCCCCTTCGTCTCGCTGATCGCCCCCGCGACAGGCCCCAAGGAGACGCTGGTGCTGATCGACTGGTACCTGCGCCATAGGCAAGAACCGGCCAAGGCTCTGGTCATCAGCGTCGACCACACCTGGTGCACGCCCGACCCGGCCATGCCCGTCAGCAAACCCTTCCCGTTCTGGCTCTTCAGCCGCAATTTCGCGGAGTATCTCTTCGGATTGATGCGCTACGACGTCGTCGAAGAACTGCCACGCCGCATCCGATATGAGATCAGGAACGCACCGAAACGCGCTAGCCCGGATGGATACTGGGACTATGAGGCTGGCTATGTCGGCCTGGGATATGTCGAAAAGCCCGAGCTTCGACGCAGGTTGCTCGAGCACCAGGATATGAGTGGTGGTAACGAGACCGGACCTTTCCCGGCGGCCACCGCGCTCGCTGCTCTTCTTGAGGCAGAATCAAAGGGCGCTCCCGTGGTGCTGGTGCGTCCGCCGCTCCATATTACCGCGCTGCCGGCACCTGGCAGTCCCGAAGGGCGCGCCGAGGCGGCCTGCCGGGCCGCTTTCCAGGCGCTAGCCGACGAACGCCCTGCAACGAAGCTTGTCGATCTGCGTCGCGACACGCCCCTGATCCGTGAGCCTTCCAATTTCTTCGACCATAGCCATTACCGTCAGATTGTCGCCCGCGAGGTCGAAACGAGCATTGCGGCAGCGCTCACGTCTCTGCGATAAGCTTGGCAAAGATGCCCGGAGAACGACGGATTTCATTTTTATGACAACGACTTCGCGAGATTGGTTGAAACTGCATCGATCGCGATTGTTACTGTCTCTCTCCCTCGCTATAAGGGCGCCAAATCGGCGGCCCGACTAAGGCAGAGTCGGTAGGCACGCCGGAAACAGACACTCAGAGAGCGCGCCTATGTCGAAACAGATCATCCTGGACGCCGACTACCGACCCTCCGACTCCGAACCCTTCATGAACGAGCGTCAGCGCGAATATTTTCGCAGCAAGCTGCTCGCCTGGAAGGAGGAGATCCTCAAGGAAGCCAAGGAGACGCTGGTCACCTTGCAGAGCGAAAGCGAGAATCACCCCGATATCGCCGATCGCGCCTCATCCGAGACCGATCGCGCGATCGAGCTGCGCGCTCGCGACCGTCAACGTAAGCTGATCGCCAAGATCGAAGCTGCGATCGCACGGATCGACGAGGGCAACTACGGCTATTGCGAGGAGACCGGCGAGCCGATCTCGCTCAAGCGCCTCGAGGCCCGGCCGATCGCAACCCTTTCGCTGGAGGCGCAGGAGCGTCACGAGCGCAACGAACGTGTTTTCCGCGACGACTGAACCTTTTCCGCCATCCACAGTCTGAAGAGAGCCTTTCGCCGCCGGCGAAAGGCTTTTTTGTTGGAATGGAGGAAACCCCGCGCGGGAGGCGCGGGGTTTCACTGGATGCCAGCCATAAAAGCTGGGGGAGCGTGGCTGGCATCCAGGACAGGGGCTTGCCTCGGGAGGAAGCAGCCCGCCGGCCAGGGAGGGAAAGGCGGGGAGCGTACCTCGCCTGGCCGGGTTTCTCGAAGGGCCGTCAGAAGGGCAGCAGGATATCCATGACCTGCTGGCCGTAGCGCGGCTGCTGGACATCGGTGATCTGACCGCGGCCTCCGTAGGCGATACGCGCCTGGGCAATCTTGCTGGAATCGATCGTGTTGTCGGATTCGATGTCCTCGGGCCGGATCACACCGGCGACGATCAGCTCGCGCACCTCGAAATTGACCCGGATCTCCTGCTTGCCTTCGATAACGAGATTGCCGTTCGGCAGGGTCTGGGTCACCACGGCAGCGACATTGGTGGCAAGCTGCTCGGCGCGGCGGACCGAGCCCGAGCCTTCACTCGACCCCTCGGAATCGAGCTTGAGCAGTTCGCCTGCGCTGGAGCCGTCCGGCAGGAACTTGTCGAGCTTGTTCTCGAACCCCATGATCCTCGCTGCGCCGAAATCCTCGCCGTTCTTGCGGCTGCGCTTGGTGGTGTTGTCGAGCTGGGCCCGGTCGGTGACCTTGACCTTGACCGTGACGAGGTCCCCGACCATGCGGGCGCGCTGGTCCTTGAAGAAGGCGCGCGAGCCTGTGCGCCACAGCGAGTTCGGCGCGAAGGAGGCATGTTCGACTGCCGGCATCGGCATCTGCACGGGCTTGTAGCCCTTCACCGCGGTCGGATCCTCGATCGGCGAGAGCGCTGGTGCCTGGCCAACATTGGCGAGCCGGTCGGCAGCGCCGCAGGCGCCGAGCGCGAGACCGAGCGCAAGGATGCTCGAGAACCTGAGAAGCTTGGCCTGGGACATGATGATATTCCGCATCTTCGTGACTACTGCGCGTTGGCGACGCGGCCAATACCGGCCGATTTGACCGTGATCCGGCCGGGACCGCTGACCGTGCCCTGCAACACACGCTTGGATTGGGGATTGGTGACGCTGACGACATCGCCCTTCGCGCCAGCCTCTCCGGCGCGCCCACGCATGGTGAGAAGCAGGCCCGGCGCCTCGTAGACGATGGTGACGAGATCGCCGCGGCCGACGATCTCCTCGCGCTGCACATCGCCATTGCGCAGTGGCATTCCGGCCATCAGCGCACGTCGCGCAACCTTGTCGACCGCTCCCTTCATCTCGGCGATCAGCTCCCCCCCCTGGCCTTCACGCGGGCGCCGCTCGACAATCACGTCTGCGGCGGTCAGCGTCTCGCCGCGGGCAATCGCGCGGAGCGGAACCACGACTTCCGTCGTTTCGACCAGATGCCCCGAGATCCGCACCGGCTTCAGGCGCAGCGCGGCGCTACCGGGCACCGTCAGCAAAGCCTGGAGGCGACGCGACCGGGCGTCATAGCTCAGATCGACCACCGTCATGGCGCCCGTCAGTTCGGGCTCGACCGCAATCGAAGGCGTGCCCCCGTCCACGGCCAGCGCAAAGATGCGGCTATCGACACCGAAGCGTTCCAGCAGCCCGGTCTTCACCGCACCCTCGACATCGGAGGCCATGACGCGGCGAGCCGCGCGGGTAACGACGACCTGCGCGATGCCCTGGCTGTCGATATCGCTGGCCTCGCGGATGACGCCGCCATTTTTCGCGGCTTCGATGATGCGGGCGGCCTGGATCGTGCCGGTCTCGCCGAGCACCGGCGCCCGAAAGGCCGGCATGGCGGCGTCCTGCGGGGAAAGGCCGGCGATCAGATCGCCGAAGGTGACGAGGTCGCGCGACAGCGTGAGTTCGTTGCGCAACTGCATCCGGCGAAGGGCCGGGGCCGGATGCGCCTTTTCCGCCGGCAAGGCGGCCGTCGCGACAGACGCGGCCTGGTGCGGCTGAGCCGCCAGCGCAGATCCAGCGAAGAGCAGGGAAACAAGAAGGCTGGAGGAGCGGATCATGAGCATGGTCCTCACCCTCGGAACATCTGGGTCGTCGCCGACAGCATCTGGTCGGCGGCGGTGATGACCTTGGAATTCATTTCATAGGCACGCTGGGCCGAGATCAGCGACGACAGCTCGATGACGGCCTGCACATTGCCTTCTTCGAGCGAATACTGCTGGAGCGTGCCGAACCCCTCCGCCCCGCCGACGCCATCGATCGCCTGGCCCGAGGCAGCCGTCTCGATGAAGAGGTTGTCGCCGAGCGACTCAAGTCCGACCTTGTTGATGAAGCGGGCAAGTTGGATCTGCCCGATCTGCTGTGGCGCGGTCTGGCCGGGGAGCCTGACTTCGACCGTGCCCTGCGCGTTGATGCTGACGCTGGTCGCGTTGTTCGGGATCGTGATGCCCGGCTCGACCTGATAGCCGTCGCGGGTGACGAGTTGCCCCTGCGAGTCGAGATCGAACGAGCCGTCGCGGGAATAGGCGGTCCGTCCATCCGGCATGCGGATACGGAAGAAGCCCTCGCCCTTGACCGCGAGATCGTATTCCTTCTCGGTCGACGTCATGTTGCCCTGCGTCATCACGCGACCGGTCGAAACCGTCTTGACGCCCGAGCCGATGAAGGTCCCCGCCGGCACCTGCGTGTTCTGATCGGAGGTGGCGGAACCGGCCCGACGAAAGTTCTCGTAGAGGAGATCCTGAAAGTGGACGCGCTGGCGCTTGTAGCCAGTGGTGCGCACGTTGGCGATGTTGTTGGAGATGACCTGAACGTTGAGTTCCTGGGCCATCATGCCGGTCGCGGCGGTCTGAAGGGCGCGCATTGTGCTGGCTCCTTTTCCTGTCAGGCCTGCTGGTCAGCGAGGCGCGAGATCGCCCGGCTGCGCAATTCGTCGGATTTCGACATCAGGTTCGCCATGCTCTGGTAGGAGCGCTGGACCTCCATCAGCCGCGTCATCTCGATCACCGCCTTGACATTGGATGTCTCGACCGCGCCGGGCTCGAGGCGGGCCAGTGGCCCGGCCGGCTGAGCCGGAGCGGTCGAAGCGAAGAGATTGGTGCCGTCGCTGCTCAATGCAGCCGGATTGGCGAAACGCACCTGGCGGAGCTTGCCGCGCGTGCCGAGATTGGTCGACACAGTGCCGTCCGTAGCGATGCTGGCGCCGGTTTCGGTATCGCCGAACTGGATCGGGCCGCCCTCTCCCAGGACCGGCTGGCCACCCTGGGTGACGAGCTGGCCGCGGCCATTGATGGAGAGCGAACCGGCGCGCGTATAGCGCTCGCCCTGCGGGGTCTGCACCACGAGGAAATTGTCGCCGCGCAACGCCACATCGAGCGGATTGCCGGTGCGCTCGATCACGCCCTGAGACAGATCGACCGGGGTGCCCTTGTCGATGACATAGGAGAGCTTGCGGTCAGGCGCCTTGAAGCCCTCGGCACTCGCCTGGGGCATGAGAAACTCATTGAAGCGCGCCGAACGCGCCTTGAAGCCGTTCGTGCCGACATTCGCCACGTTATTGGCGATAACATCCAGCTCACGCGCCAGAGCCATCTGGCGCGACAGGCCGACGAGAAGCATGTTCTCCACGGCGGTAACTCCCGATCATGTCCCGCGAAAGCCTCGACGCTCCCCAGCGCAGCCTTCGCAGATCAGTCACCGCAACCCCCGTGCCAACGTGGTTAACTGATATCATCGCTTTGAAATATAAGAGATATTATTCAACCCGGACTGCGCCACCCGCTCGGCAACAGCGTGTCGACGGGCAGAAACGACCGGGCAAAAACTGCCGTCCTTAACGAGACGTTAACCCTGTTTCGGCAGATTTGCAGGAGTGAGCCGCCCAGAATGGAGCCGCGCTCCGGTACCCGGGCAGACAGGTATGGCCAAGAAGACCAAGAGCAGCGACGACGAGGCCGCAGACGGCGCCGGCGCGCCGAAGGCGGGCAAGAAGAAGCTCGTGATGATCGTCGGTGGCGTTGTGCTGCTGGCCGCTCTCGGTGGCGGTGGCTGGTTTTTCCTGAAGAAGCCTTCACCAGAGCAGCTTGCGGCAGCGGAAGCGGCCAAGAACGTCAAGAAGCCGGCAACCTTCGTCGAAATGAAGGACATGATGATCGGCATTTCAAGCGGCGGCCAGCAGGACCGCCAGCCGATCATGAAGATCAAGGTCGTGCTCGAGATCGCGGATGCCAAGGCCTCCGAGGAGATCAAGCCGCTGCTGCCGCGTGTCGAGGATGCCTTTCAGGTCTTCATGCGCGAGCTGCGCCCCGCCGATCTCGACGGCTCCGCCGGAATTTACCGGCTGAAGGAAGAGCTTCTGCGTCGCGTGAACGTCACCGTCTATCCGGCCAAGGTCGAAGCGGTGCTGTTCAAGGAACTGCTGGTCCAGTGAGCCGGCCTCTCCGATCCCTGACCATCAGCCGAGCGTCCCATGGCCGATAGCGAACTTGAACAGACCGGCGGCCTTCCCAAGGACCAGCCTCTGACGCCGGAGAACATGGCGGCGGAATGGGCCACCATGCCGGACACCGTCGAGGAGGAAGGCGAGGCCGAAGGCGGTACCGACCGCCTGATGAGCCAAGACGAAATCGACACGATGCTAGGTTTCTCGGCTGGAGACGACAAGGACAGTCGCAACGGCATCCAGGCGATCGTCGAATCCGGCTCGGTATCCTATGAACGCCTGCCGATGCTCGAAATCATCTTCGAGCGTCTGGTTCGGCTGCTCTCGACCAGCTTGCGCAACTTCTTCACCGACAACGTCGAGGTGTCCCTCGAGAGCATCCGCTCCGTGCGCTTCGGCGACTACATCAACTCGATCTCTCTGCCCGCCATGCTCTCGGTCTTCAAGGCAGAGGAATGGGACAATTTCGGCCTGATCACGATCGAGTCCTCCCTGATCTACTCGGTGCTGGACACGATGCTCGGCGGCAAGCGCGGGCAGCCTGCCCCGCGGGTCGACGGGCGTCCCTTCACGTCGATCGAATTCAATCTGCTGAAGCGGGTGATCGCGCTCGTCCTGAGCGATGCCGAAGCGGCATTCCAGCCGCTCTCGCCGGTGAATTTCAAGGTCGACCGGATCGAGTCCAATCCGCGCTTCGTCTCGATCTCGCGCCCGGCCAACGCAGCGATCCGGGTCGAACTGCGCTTCGACATGGAGGGGCGCGGCGGCTCGCTGCACATCCTCCTGCCCTATGCGACGATCGAGCCGATCCGTGAACTGCTCCTCGAGAGCTTCATGGGTGAGAAGCTCGGCCGCGACCCGATCTGGGAAAACCACCTCGCAACCGAGGTCTGGCAGACTGACGTCGCGGTGAAATGCGTGCTCCACGAAACCCAGATGCCATTGAAGCGCGTGATGAAGCTCGAGATCGGCGACACGCTGATGTTCGACGCGCGCCCGGATTCAGTGGTTTCGCTGCGCTGCGGGGACTTCATGGTCAGCGAAGGTCGCATCGGGCGCGTCGACGACAAGATCGCCGTCCAGGTCGTCAGCCCGCTACGCCGCTCCAAGACCACGATCGCAGCCTTCGACAGCGCCACAAGCCATCTCGGCTCGCCGATCTGACGCCCGGGGACAACGCCATGACGATTACCCTCATCGCCGATGCGCTGGTCGCCAGCCTCCTCGTCGCCACCATCATCACCTGCTATGTCCTGTCCAAGCGAATCGAGCGGCTCAAGGCGGATGAAGGCGCGATGCGACAGACCATCGGCGCCCTGATCTCCGCCACCGACACGGCCGAGCGCGCCATCGCCGGCCTGAAACTGACGCTCGGCGACTGCGACCGGACGCTGGCCGAGAGACTGCGTACGGCCGAGCGTTATGCCGCCGATCTCGCGGCCCAGGTCGAGGCCGGTCAGGACGTCATGGAACGCATCGCCCAGATCGTCAGCGCCGCCACGCTGGTTGCGCCCAAGGCCGCAGATGCTGTGCCCGAGGTTGCCGAAGAACCGACCGTCTCGCGCCTGACGAATGCCGCGCACGCCGCCGCCGCGATCCGGGCCCGCGCCGCCAAGCGGCTGGAAGGTCAGGCGGCGTGATCGAGAGGCCCCGCCTCATCCCGGCAGTGATCCTCGGCGCCATGGGCCTCCTGGCGCTGAAGCTGATCGCCTGGACGTCGGAGCCTTATCCCGCCAAGGGGCCTGCCAGCGCGCAGGCGCTTGCGAAGACCCAGCCCGCCGCACAGCCTCTCAAGACGGAACCCGAAGTCTGGGGCCTCGCCAAGGTCATAGCCCGCGCACACGCTCCCGATACGTTCCTCGATCCCGAAACCACCGGCACGATCGAGAAGCCCAAGGCCAAGCCGGAGGAAGAGGCGAAGGCCGAGGCTGCACGCGCGGCCAACCCGAACAACAAGGCCGATGTCCTCAATGGCACCGCCAGGACCACCTCGCCTGCCGAGCGCGCGATACTGGAGCGACTCGGCGAGCGGCGCGAGGAGATCGAGGCGCGCATGCGCGAATTGGAGATGCGCGAGCGCCTGCTCGACACGGCAGAGAAGAAACTCGACGGCCGCGTCGGTGACCTGAAGCAGCTCGAGGACAAGGTCGACGGCCCCAAGGCCAAACAGGCCGAGGAAGAGAGCAAGGCGATCAAGAACCTCGTCATCATGTACGAGACCATGAAGCCGAAGGACGCCGCAAAGGTCTTCGACCGTCTGAACCTCAGCGTGCTGGTTCCCGTGGTCCAGCAGATGAATCCGCGCAAAATGTCGGATGTGCTCGCTGCAATGTCACCGGATGCTGCGGAGAAGCTGACCGTTGCCTTGGCTACCCCGGCGCGCGCGCCCAGCCTCCCGCGTCTTGCCGCCGAATCAGCGCCCCTGTCGGGCAACGAGCTGCCCGCCGTCGCGCTGCCGCAGCGACGCTGACCCTCGCGCGTCCTTAACCCGCCATTATCCTTGACGCCTTACCGTCGATAGCGCTCGGGCTGCCGTCTTGCGGTCGTGCCGGGCACTGGTGTCGCGTTGCGTGAGTGTACCGGTTTGCGTTTCCCGCGTTCTCTTGCCTTTGGTGTCGGACTGGCCGCGCTTGGCGTTGCCGCCAGCCTGTCCATGCCCGCGCTTGGGGCAACGGCGACCTTGCAGGGTGCCGCCATGCCGCCCGGCTTCGGGCGCCTGTCGCTGACGTTCGACGAGCCGATGCCAGTGCGCGTCAGGGTCGCCAATGGCGTCCTGGTCGTTGCCTTCGGCGGCCCCGTGAAGATCGACGTCAACAAGATCGCCAAGGAACTCCCGGACTATGTCTCGATCGCGCGGATCGACCCTGATGGCCGCGGCATGCGCTTTGCTCTCGCTCGCCCCTACAAGGCGAACCTGATCGAGGCCGGCGACAAGGCCTTCATCGACCTGCTGCCGGAGACCTGGAAGGGCGTGATGCCCGGCCCTCCGCCCGAGGTCATCGCCGCTTTGGCCGAGCGTGTCCGGTTGGCGGAGGCCCGCGCTCGCGAGATCGACCGCCGCCCACCAACTGCCCCCAAGCCTCTCCTGCTGACCAGCGCCAAGCTGCCGACACTCGAGCGCCTGATCTTCCAGGCGCCCTCCGACACCAAGCTGGCGCATGAGCTTGTCGACGGCACGCTCAGGCTCACCTTCGACCAATCGCTCACGGTGGAGCCCTCCGCGATCCGGTCGGCCCTGCCAGAACGGGTCGGGTTCGTCTCGACCGAGACCGGTGCGGAGAATACCCAGCTCGACCTTTCCCTGCCCAAGGACTGGCAGGCTCGCAGCTTCCGCGACGACGACCGCCTCGTCGTCGATCTGCTGCCGCCGGCCAAGGCCGGCGTGCTCAGCCTGACGGGGCTCCCGGCGAGTGCCGCCGATCAGCCGGACAAGCCGCCCGCCCCTGCCGTCAAGCCGGCAGCTGCAAGCGAGGCACCGGCACCACAGCAAGCTGCTCCAGTCGCCAAGCCAGCCGCAGAGCCTACCGCGCCGGCCATCGACCCGACGCCTCAGCTCGTGAAGATCCAGTCATCGGCGGGCCCGGATGGCAGCCGCATCGATTTCCGCTTCCCGCGCCCGACCGGGGCTGCGGCCTTCGTCGATGCCGGCCTGGTGACTCTCGTCTTCGACACCCGCGACACGATCGACCCCGCGAGCTTTCGGCAGATGCTTCCGGAGCTGATCGAGGAAGCCGTTGTCACGCGCGAAGGCAAGGCCACGCTGGTCCGGCTGCGCCTGTCCAACCAGCAGTTGGTGCGCTTCAGCGATGACGGCACCGGCTGGACGCTCGGCTTCGGTGAGCAGGCAGGCAAGCCGACGAACCCTGTCGCCCCTGCACGCACGGTCGATGAGCGCGGCCAGACGATCCTCGCCATTCCCCTGCCCGGCATGACCGGCGTGCATTGGATCGAGGGCGGGACCGCGGGCATGCCCATGGCCATCGCAACCGCGCTGGGGCCAACGCGGGCTGTGACCAAGCCCTATCGCTTCGTCGAGTTTGGGTTGATGCAGACCGCCCATGGCCTCGCCATCATGCCGCGCTCCGACGACATCGTCGTCCGCGCCGGCACCGAGCAAGCGCTGATCGGGCGCGCCGGCGGCCTGACCGTCACCCTCGATCTTCCGCAGAGCGAGGAAGACAAGACGAAGACGCCGGTCGCGGCGCCCCCGCCCCTGCTGAGCCCGGAGCTCTGGGCGAAGCTGCGCGTTGCAGCCGTCCGTGAACGTGCGCGTGAGCTGCTGCGCGATGTCGCCGACGCCTCGCGCAGCCGCAAATCCGAAGCACGGCTGGCTCTCGCCCGCTTCTATGCCGCAAACGGGTTGATGCCGGAGGCCGCGGGGCCTCTCCAGGCGATGCTGGCCGACGATGCCGCCATGCGCGGCAATCGCGAGGCTCTGTTCCTGAAGGGTGTGATCGCGGCGAAGATGCACCGTAACCCCGAGGCTCTCGCTTCCTTCGAGGCCGGCCCGCTCAAGGAAGATGCCGAGGCGGGGCTCTGGCGCGCATTGATCGAACAGCGGCTCGGGCGCCAGGCCCAGGCGCTTGCCGGTTTCCGGCGCGCCGAGGCGACGCTCGACGGCTACCCGGATGATCTGCAGGTGCAGTTCCGCCCGGCGATGGCGCGCGCAGCCATGGCCATGCAGGATATGACGACGGCCGAGCGCCAGATCGAGCGGCTCTCGGAATTGCCGCGCGATCTTGTGGACAAGGAGGAGCTCGCACTCCTTCGCGCCATGCTCGATGATGTCAGCGGTCGCCCAGAGGCCGCGCTGAACGGCTACAAGCCGCTATTCGAGGCCGCCAGCAGGCCAGTCGCAGCGGAGGCGCAACTGCGTGCCATCCGGCTGGTGCAGACCGAGAAACGCCAGGACATTTCGCCTGATGAGGCGACCCGCAGGCTCGAGACGGTGTCGATCATCTGGCGCGGCGGCGAAATCGAGATCGAGGCTTTGTCCGAGCTCGGCCGGCTCTATACCGCGCAGCACCGTTGGCGTGACGCCTTCCAGATCGCGCGCCGCGCCAACAACAACTACCCCGACAATCCGCTGACGCGCCGCCTTCACGATGAAACGGCCCAGCGCTTCGCCGAGATCTTCAGCAATCGCGACGCAGCGCAGGAACAATTGCCGCGCATCGAAGCGCTGGCCCTGTTCTACGACTTCAAGGAATTCCTGCCGATCGGCCGGCGCGGCGACGAAATCGCCCGCCTTCTCGCCGACCGGCTGGTGGAACTCGACCTGCTCGACCAGGCGAGCGAGATTCTGCGCTATCAGATGCAGGCCCGCCTGACCGGCGCCGCGCGGTCGACGATGGCTGCACGCCTTGCGATGATCGCGCTGATGAACGGCAAGCCAGCCGAAGCGCTGCAGGCGATCTCCTCGACGCGGCTGATCGAACTGCCGGGAGACGTCAAGCGGGCGCGGCTCCTGCTCGAGGCGAAGGCCCTCTCCGATCTCTCGCGCACCGACCAGGCGCTCGAGATGCTCGAAATCGAGCGCGGTCCGGAAGTCGACCGGCTGCGCTCGGATATTTACTGGAAGGGCCGCCGCTGGCGCGACGCTGGCGAAGCGCATGAACGCATTTTGGGCGAAAGCTGGCGCGGTAACGCGCCGCTGAACGAGCGTGAGCGCGCCGACGTGATGCGCGCCGCCGTCTCCTATGTGATGTCGAACGAGGCTCTGTCGCTCGACCGGCTGCGCACGAAATTCGCCGCCAAGATGGCCGAGAGCACGGATGCTCGCACCTTCGCCTTCGCGACCGGGGCCAACCGTGCCAATGCCGCCGATATACGCGAGATGGCGCGCGCCGTTTCCGGTGCCGACAACCTGTCGGAGTTCATGAGGGCCTATCGCGAGCGCTATCCGGCCTATTCAAGCGCTGTGCGCAGCCGGCCCAAAGCCGAGCCCGAACAGGCAGCACCACCCAGCTCGACCGGCGCCGAGGCGAGCCCGGGCGCAGCGCCAGGCCGCGGTTGACCGCTACGTTCCGTAACTCTTGATCAGCGATCCCGTGACGAGGCCCCAGCCGTCCACCAGGACGAAGAAGATCAGCTTGAACGGCAGCGCGACCGTCACCGGCGGCAACATCATCATGCCGACGGACATCAGGATCGAGGCCACGACGAGATCGATGATGAGGAATGGCACGAACAGCAGGAAGCCGATTTCAAACGCCCGGCGCAGCTCCGAGATCATGAATGCCGGCACGAGAATCTGGATCTGGATATCTTCCGGCTGCGTCGGGCGGGGCTCCCGCGACATCTCGATGAACAGCATCAGGTCCTTCTCGCGGACATGCTTGAGCATGAACGCCTTGAAGGGCACGACGCCGCGACTATAGGCCTCCTGGGGCTGGATCTGCCCGGCAACCAGCGGCTCGACCGAGACGCGATAGGCTTCGCGCAATGTCGGCGCCATCACGAAGCCGGTGAGGAACAGCGCCAGCCCGACGATCACGGCGTTGGGCGGCGCGGTCTGCGTGCCGATGGCCGAGCGCAGCAGGGACAGCACGACCGCGATCCGCGTGAACGACGTCACCATGATCAGGATAGACGGCGCCAGGGAGAGCACCGTGATGACGGCGATGAGTTGCAGCGCCCGTTCGGCGACGCCCCCACCCTGCCCGAGATCAAGCGAAAGCGTTTGCGCCCGAGCCGGCTCGCAGAGCGCAAGCGCGACCATCGCGCCGGCACAAGCGACGCGGCAACCGCGACGCCATCTCGCATCCGTCAGGGTCAGGATCACGCAAAGCCGCCATCAAAGCCCGACTCAACCGATCGGGCGAGACGACGCTAGGGCGCCCATGTCCGCCAGGGCAACCAAGCCGGCGGCATCAGGATCGTCGCAGCCCGACAATCCTGTTGATCACGCCCGTCCGGTCAGGACTTCGACTTCGGATCACGCCCGAGCAGTCGCGCGAACTCGGCTTCGATCGCATCGACCGAGAACGGATCGATCTGAATGGGCTTCTCCTCCGGCTTCGATTCGGCCTTCGGCTCTTCGGCGGCGGGAACAGAGGACGGCTCAGGCTTTGGCTCGGCCTCGGTCTCTGACTCGGCGATCTCTGCCTCGGCCTCCGTATCGGCCTCGTCCTCACTGACCTCCAGAGCGTCGTCCTCGTCCTTTGCCGAAAGCCTCTCCCCAAGCTCCGCCGGTGTCGGTTCGGGATGCATGACCGGTGCAGGCTCAGGCAGCTTGGCGGCTTCGGGAGGCTCGCGGAAGGGAGCGGGCTTCGGTTCGACGGCGGGCACCGGTGGCGTCACCACGTCCGAGGGCTTGGGCTTCAGGCCCAGGGCCATTTCGAGTTCGGCAGCGACATCCGGCGGCACGCCGACGGGCCGCCCGAAGACCGGCGGAGGGGCAGTCGGAACCGGAGCGAGAACCGGCGCGGCTGCTGCGGGCTTCGGCTCTTCAGGCTTGACCGGCGCAGGCGGCGTCACCGGCAGAACGACGTCCGGAACCGGGGTCGCCGGCGCCTGGGACGACCGGACAGCCGAATGCGGACGCTTCAGCGCCTCCTCGAGCTGACGGGCCATATCGTCAAGCTCATCGGAACTCACGCTTGGCGCGGGAGCCTGATTGCGCCCGAAATTCGGAGCCTGTGAGGCCACAATCGCAGCTCCTGCCGCGAGACCGGCCATGCCAGCCGCTGCAGCGCCTGCCGGTGCCACAGCCGGTTCGACGCGCGAAACAGGCCCAGGGGTACGATGCGGCAGCGGCGGCAGGCTATCCGGCTGCGGGGCGGCCGGCTGCGGCGGCGGAGAGGCGCGACGCGTTTCCTCCTGCAGATCGGCGCGAAGAGCCTCGAAACCGAGCGCCGGGTCGATCGCCAGAGGGCGTTCAAAGACCGGGGCCTCGGCCTGCGCCGGTACCGCAATCCGTCCGCCGCTGCTGCCGCGCACGATATTGGTCTCGACCACCACGTCGGACGCGCCGCCGATCATCACCAGATGCTCGACATTGTCGCGCCGGATCAGCACGAGCTGGCGCTGCCGGTCGAGGTCATGGATATCGACCACCCCGAGGCGCGGTTGCCGGGCGCGGCCACCGCCCTGCCCTCCTATCCTGAGTCGCCCGCCGGTGATGCGCCGCAGCAGGAAGGCGAAGAGCGCCACCAGAATCAGGACGATAGCGAATGCAATGATCCAGCGGAGGCCGGTCGAGAGTTCGAAGCCAAACAACGTCTGCAAGGTTTGCCTCATGTGCGACGGCGACAGCCCTTGGCGGACCGCAATTCCACCCAAGGTTCAACACGTTGGCTATAGCATAACGCCCGCAATTTCGGGAAACAGGGTTAGCACTTGGTTAATTTGGTTCACCGGATTCGTGAATCTTAACGCGAAATTAACCAAGCACCCGGCAATATTTTCCCAGTGGATCGACTGTCAGGACGGAATCGCTCCGCGGCTCCGATCACGGCCATCCACTGAGAAAACGGGACAAACTCCATGTCTGGCAATGCCTTAGGCGCTGGCGGAAACCTGATGCAGGCGTTGAAGACGCGTATGCACTGGCACCAGTCCCGGCAAAAAGTGCTGTCCGAGAATGTCGCCAACGCCGACAGCCCCGGATTCCGCCCGATGGATCTCAAGGCGCCGGCCATCGGCACGGCTTCGTCCGGCGTCTCGCTGGCCCAGACCTCTGCCGGCCATATGGCCCCCTCCGGACAGCGCAATGGATTCGATACCGCCAAGGCACCCCGCTTCGAGGTCACTCCCAACGGCAACGGCGTCAATCTCGAGGACGAGATGATGAAGGTGGCCCAGAACCAGTCCGACTATCAGCTCGCCGCCTCGCTCTACAGCAAGGGCCTCGGACTGATGAAGATCGCGATCGGTAAGGGCCGCTAAGGCAGCGGACGCAGGAGCAGCAGCCTCATGGATCTTCTCAAGAGCATCGCGGTGGCGACATCGGGCCTGCGCAGCCAGTCCGGCCGCATGCGGATCATCGCCGAGAACCTGGCCAACGCCGATTCGGGACCGGATCGCGCCGGCGTCGATCCCTACCGCCGCAAGATTCCGACGTTCCAGCGGCGGGTCGACCGTGAGCTCGAAGCCCAGGTCGTCGATCTCGGCCGCGTCCAGCGTGACCAAAGCGCCTTCCGGACGAAATTCGAGCCCGGCAACCCCGCAGCCGACGCCACCGGCAATGTCAGCATGCCGAACGTGAACTCGCTGGTCGAGACCATGGACATGCGCGAGGCACAGCGCAGCTACGAGGCCAATCTCAACCTGATCTCCTCCACGCGCCGGATGATCCAGCGCACCATCGACATCCTGCGCGTCTGATCGGCGCCAGCGGAACGGAACCTCGCACCATGGCCACATCCAGCTTCGCCGCCGGCGCTTACGCCTCGACGCAGGGTCTCGGCGCCGGCAACCTGATGCGCAAGCCGCTCGGTGCGGCCGCCGGCGCCAGCGCGGGCATGCCGGATTTCTCCTCGCTGATCGGCAAGGCGCTGGAAGCAACCGCCGATGCCGGCCGCAAGAGCGACATCCAGACCGCAAGCGTGGCCGCCGGCCGCTCCGATATCGTCGATGTCGTCACGGCCGTCGCGGAAAGCGAGGCCGCGATCGAAACGCTGGTTGCGGTTCGCGACCGCGTGATTGCAGCGTATGAGGAAATCATGCGGATGCCGGTCTGATTCCCGGCTCGATCAGGACGCAAACCATGACCTCAGGCGCCATCCTCGACGTCGCGCGCGACGGCATCGTCGTCTTCCTCAAGGCCGGCGGCCCGCTGATGATGGTCGCGCTCGGGGTCGGCCTCGCCGTCTCGCTCGTCCAGGCCCTGACGCAGATTCAGGAGCAGACCCTGATCTTCGTCCCCAAGATCGTTGCGGTCTTTGCCGCCATGATGCTGTTTCTGCCGTTCATGGGCGATGCGCTTGCAGGCTATATGGGGCGGGTCGCCGTCCGAATCGCCACGGGCGAATGAACCTTACGCTGCCGCGACCGGCTCTGGGGCTGCCGCAGTGGCGTCCCGAGTGGCGCAGGGGCCCAGCCGGCACGATGCAGATCGCGATCCTGCCCGAGATCGGCGCGCTCTTCGTGCTCGTCTTCGCGCGTGTCGGCACCCTCGTGATGCTGATGCCCGGCATCGGCGAACGCTTCATCTTCTCACGCGCGCGTCTGTCGCTGGCCTTCTTCATCGCATTGATGATCGTCCCCATGGCGCGCACGATCATCACCCCGCCCGGCGACATGCCTGCGCTGGTCGGCCTTCTCATCAGCGAACTCCTGATCGGACTGACCATCGGGCTCAGCGTGCGCCTTGTGATGGCCTGCCTGCAGAGCGCCGGCGCGATCGTGGCCCAGACCATGGGCCTGGGTTTCGCGATGACGGTCGATCCGACCGGAGGCATGCAGAACCCGTCGATCGGCAACTTTCTGACGATGCTCGGCATCACGCTGATCCTGGTCACCGACCTCCATCACGTCGCCATCGCGGCGATTCATGAAAGCTATCGGCTCCTGCCGCCTGGCGGCTTTCCGGATGTCGGAGACATGATGACCCTGGCGATCCGTGCGGCGACGCAGGGCTTCGCCCTCGCCGTTCAGATTTCCGCGCCCTTCATCGTCTTCGGTCTGCTCTTCAATCTCGGGCTCGGCGTGCTGGCGCGGATGATGCCGCAGCTTCAGGTCTTCTTCCTCGCCGTGCCGGCCTCGATCCTCGGCGGCATGCTCGTGCTGCTCGCCGTCGTCGGCGTGATGATGGGCGTCTTCCTCGAGGATCTCGGCAACTTCCTTCGCCAGTTCACCGGCAACTGAGGAGCGGCGATGTCAGAGGACGCCGACAACGAGGACAGGACAGAAGACCCGACCCAGCGAAAGCTGGACCAGGCGATCGAGAAGGGCGACATCGCCCGCTCGCAGGAGATCGGCACCTTCTTCGTCCTTTGCGGTTTCACACTGGCGCTGCTGGTCGGAGCCGGCTGGTCGGCGAGCAGTGCGGCGCTTTCCCTGCGCTCCTTCCTGATGAACGCGCATCAGGTGCCTTCCAGCGGCGAGGCCTTCTTCAACGTCACCAAGCAGGGCGTGATGACGGGCTTCATGGCGCTCGGCCTGCCCTTCGCCTTCATCCTCTGCGCCGGGCTTGCCGGTGCGCTGATCCAGCACAAGCCGCTCTGGACCTTCGAGCCGCTGATGCCGAAATTCAGCCGGATCTCGCTGATGGCTGGGGCCAAGCGGATCTTTGGCAAGGAGGCCTGGGTCAATTTCGCCAAGGGCCTCGCCAAGATCCTGCTGATCGGCACCGCCGTCGGCCTGACGCTCTGGAAGGAGCACGACCGGCTCGAGAGCTTCGCGCAGATGAGTGTCGCCGCGATGCTGCCGGCGACGCTGTCGCTGACGATCAAGCTGATGGCGAGCGTGCTCGCGCTCTTTGCAGTGATCGCGATCGGCGACTTCGTCTATCAGCGCTTCAGCTGGTACCAGCGTCAGCGCATGACCAAGCAGGAGCTCAAGGAGGAGTTCAAGAACTCCGAAGGTAATCCCGAGGTCAAGGCGAAGCTGCGGCAGATCCGCGCGCAGCGGGTCAGGAAACGCATGATGGCCGCGGTGCCCAAGGCGACCGTGATCATCACCAACCCGACCCACTTCGCCGTCGC
Source organism: Allobosea sp. 05T433 (assembly GCF_056396065.1). Taxonomy (NCBI): domain Bacteria; kingdom Pseudomonadati; phylum Pseudomonadota; class Alphaproteobacteria; order Hyphomicrobiales; family Alloboseaceae; genus Allobosea; species Allobosea sp. 05T433. Next base: position 154,964 of record NZ_JBFTKS010000010.1, read on the forward strand.
GCTGCAATACGAGCAGGGCATGGGCGCCCCGCTCTGCCTCGCCAAGGGCGTCGACGCGCTTGCCCTGAAGATCCGCGAGGTCGCGGGGGAGCATCGCGTGCCGATCGTCGAGAACCCGCCGCTGGCCCGCGCGCTCTATGCGACGGTCGATATCGACGAAGAAATTCCTGTCGAACACTATCAGGCCGTCGCCGAAGTCATCGGTTACGTCTTGCGCCTGAAGGGTAGGCGCGCCTAACTCGCAATCTGCGCGACCTGCGCGCTAAGCCCCTCGCTGGCGGCGAGGAGGCGTGAAACGGGACGGACCAGCCGCATGAGCGGAACCACGGCGACAACCGCGATCGATCGCTCCGACAAGCCAGGCCGTATCGGCCTGATCCTGCTTGTCGCCGGCTTGCTCGTCGGAGCCGCGATCGCGCTCGGCTTCATCGCCAATGAATGGGCGCAGCCGCTGATCCTGGGCCTGCTGGCCCTGCTTTCAGTGATCGGTGTCTTCGGCCTCTTTGCCTTTTCTATTGGCCTTGTTCAATTTTCGGGCCGCGCAGCGCGCAATGACCTGACCAAAGCCATCGTCGACAGCGCCGATGACGGCGTCGTCGTCACCGAGGGCGAGAACCGCATCGTCTACGCCAACGAAACCTATCTGGCGCTCGCCGGAGCCCGCGGAGCCAGCGACATCAAGCCGGTCGAACGCCTGTTTACCGGCCGCCCGGAGGTCTCGGAAGCGATCTACCGTTTGGCGACCGCCGCGCGCGAAGGCCGCCGGCTGGCGGAGGAAGTCCGGCTCGAGCCCGCCCTCAACGGTCGCGACACGGTCGGTTGGTATCGAATCCGGGTATCCCCCGTGCGCCGCGAGGGCAAGGCCGCCATGCTCTGGAGCGTCTCGGACGTGACGCCCGAGCGTGAGCGTCAGGAGAACGCCTTCCAGGAACTCCAGCACGCGATCGACTATCTCGATCACGCACCGGCCGGCTTCCTCTCGATCGACGCCGATGGCGAAGTGCCCTATCTCAATGCCACGCTCTCGGGCTGGCTCGACTATGACCTCGCCCGCTTCGGCTCGGGCGGACTGCATCTCGACGACATCGCAACCTCGAACGCGGCTGCCCTGATCCAGGCCATTCGCGGGCAGCCCGGCGATGTCCGCGTCGAGGTCCTCGATGTCGATCTGCGCCGGCGCAATGGCACGACCCTGCCGGTCAGGCTGCATCATCAGGTTGCCTTCGGCAGCGACAGCCGCGCTGGCCCCTCACGCACGCTCGTGCTCAACCGGACGACCGGCGAAGCCGGGTCCGACGGGCGCAGCGATGCCGAAGTGCGCTTTGCCCGCTTCTTCCACTCGACACCGATGGCGATCGCGACTGTCGACCGCAACGGCGCGATCCTGCGCTCCAACGCCGCCTTCACCCGGCTGACGCAGCAGGGCCGCCAGCCCGCGACAATCCAGGATCTCGTCGCGCCCGGCAGCCTCGACGAGGCGCTCGCAGCGACCATGGCCGGCAGCAGCGACATCGCCCCGCTCGATGCCAATCTCTCGGGCGAGGACGGACGTTCGGCCAAACTCTATCTCTCTCCGGTCGCAGCGACCGAGGACAGCGATGGTGAGCGCGCCATCGTCTATGCGCTGGAGACCACCTCCGAGCGCAAGCTCAAGGACAATATCGACCAGGCCCAGAAGATGCAGGCTGTCGGCCAGCTCGCCGGCGGCATCGCGCACGATTTCAACAACGTGCTGCAGGTCATCATCAACGCGTCCGAGTTCCTGCTCGCCAGCCACAAGCCGACCGACCCGTCCTTCCCGGACATCATGCAGATCAAGCAGAACGCCTACCGGGCGGCCTCGCTGGTCCGGCAGCTGCTCGCCTTCTCGCGCCGCCAGACGCTGCGCCCGCAGGTGCTCGAGCTCGGCGACGTGCTCTCCGATCTCTCGTTGATGCTGAAGCGCGTCGTCGCCGACAAGGTCTCGCTCGACATTCGCCAGGGCCGCGACCTCTGGTCGGTCAAGGCCGATCTCGGTCAGCTCGAACAGGTCATCGTCAATCTCGCGGTCAATGCGCGCGATGCCATGCAGGACGGCGGCAAGCTGCAGGTCCGCACGCGCAACGTCGCAGCGGAAGAATGCGCCGGGTTCGGCCATCAGGCCCTGCCCACCGCGGACTATGTCATGCTCGAAGTCGAAGACAGCGGCACCGGCATCCCGGCCGAACATCTCGACAAGATCTTCGAGCCCTTCTTCACCACCAAGGAGGTCGGCAAGGGCACGGGGCTCGGCCTTTCCATGGTCTATGGCATCGTCAAGCAGACCGGTGGCTTCGTCTTCGTCGATTCGACCCTCGGCAAGGGCACGACCTTCCGCATCTTCCTGCCTCGTCACGTGCCGACGGAAGAGGAGATCGCCGCCGACAACGCTGCCAAGGAAGCGCCCAAGAAGGTCGCAGCCGATCATACCGGCGCCGGCGTCATCCTGCTGGTCGAAGACGAGGACGCGGTGCGTGCGCTCAATGCCCGCATGCTGATCTCGCGCGGCTATACCGTGCACGAAGCGGCCTCGGGCGTGGAGGCGCTCGATATCTTCCTCAAGCATGACGGCAAGATCGACCTCGTCGTCTCCGACGTGGTCATGCCCGAGATGGACGGCCCGACCCTGCTTGGCGAGCTACGTCAGCGCAACCCGGCCACCAAGGTCGTCTTCGTCTCCGGCTACGCGGAGGAGGCCTTCCGCAAGAACCTGCCGGAAGGCGAGCAGTTCCACTTCCTGCCCAAGCCTTTCACGATGAAGCAGCTGGTCGAGACAGTGAAGGCCGCGATGAGCTGAGGCGCGAGGCCGCGCAGGTAGCGAGGCGCGGCGTCCACGAACGATGCGGGCAGCGCGATGTCGGACGGGAACTCACGCAGATACCTGATCCTGCTTCTCGCCCAGACCCTGTGTGCGATCGTCGTGCTCGCCAATGTGCGGGGCATTTTCCTCCTGCTGATCGACAATATCGGAACGATCATGACTGCCACTCGCGGCAGCGCGTTGCAGACCGCGCTCGCGGTCCTGATCGGCCAGGCCTGCTACTGGTGGCGCCTGCGTCATGTGACCATCCCCGCCACCTATGGCGGCCTGGTGATCGGCCACTTCGTCTCCTTCGCAGCCCGGATCGGCTTCATCTTCGGCGGCGCTCTGTTCTCGCTCTATTATCTCCGGCACGTCCCGGAGCTCGATCTTGGCTATCTCGATCTGAGCTGGCGCGGGGCGCTCCTCATCGCCGTCATCTTCGCGCTCTACTGCTACACCCTGGAGCTGGAGCGGCTCGGCAACGCGATGCAGATCCGGGCCATGCAAGCGAAGGGCGACAGCCGGGCTTGAACAGCTCTGCAGGGAGGCGATGAATGAGAACAAAAAAAGAACTTGAAGACAGGAACAAACCGTGACCATATTTGCTCACGGCGCACATTGAGAAGTGATCGCGCCCCTGCCATAAGGAGCGCACGTTGTGAATCAGGCAAATCTCCGGCTCGTGGAAGGCTCTTCGATGGACAAGGCTAAGGCGCTCGATGCGGCGCTCTCGCAGATCGAACGGGCTTTCGGCAAGGGCTCGATCATGCGCCTGGGCAAGAACCAGCAGGCGATCGAGATCGAGACCATCTCGACCGGCTCGCTCGGGCTCGATATCGCGCTCGGCGTCGGCGGCCTCCCCAGGGGCCGCGTCATCGAAATCTACGGACCAGAATCCTCCGGCAAGACCACGCTTGCGCTCCACACCATTGCCGAAGCCCAGAAGAAGGGCGGCGTTTGCGCCTTCGTCGATGCCGAGCACGCACTCGATCCGGTCTATGCCCGCAAGCTCGGCGTCAATCTCGACGACCTCCTGATCTCGCAGCCCGATACCGGCGAGCAGGCGCTCGAGATCACCGACACCCTGGTTCGCTCCGGCGCCATCGACGTGCTGGTGGTCGACTCCGTTGCGGCCCTCACGCCCCGCGCCGAGATCGAAGGCGAGATGGGCGATGTCCAGCCCGGCCTCCAGGCGCGCCTGATGAGCCAGGCCTTGCGCAAGCTCACCGCGTCGATCTCGCGCTCGAACTGCATGGTCATCTTCATCAACCAGATCCGCATGAAGATCGGCGTGATGTATGGCTCGCCCGAGACCACGACCGGCGGCAACGCCCTGAAATTCTACGCCTCCGTGCGCCTCGACATTCGCCGCGTCTCGACGCTGAAAGAGCGCGACGAGGCCACCGGCAACCAGGTCCGCGTCAAGGTCGTCAAGAACAAGGTGGCGCCGCCCTTCAAGCAGGTCGAGTTCGACATCATGTTCGGCGAGGGCATCTCGAAGGTTGGCGAACTGATCGACCTCGGCGTCAAGGCCGGGATGGTCGAGAAGGCCGGAGCCTGGTTCTCCTTCGACAGCCAGCGCCTCGGCCAGGGCCGCGAGAACGCCAAATCCTTCCTCAAGGCCAATCCGGACGTTGCGGCGCGCATCGAGGCCACGATCCGGCAGAATTCAGGCCTCGTTGCCGATCGCATCCTCGATGAGGCGACACCGACCGACGATGATCTCGACGAGGGCGACGCCTGAGCCTTATCTCCGCGCCAGCGGCAGGGTATTTTTGGCGGGCGGCCCTTCGGGGCCGCCCGTTTCTTTTATGCGCCAAGGCCTTGTCACGGGAATTCTGGACAGGTGCAAAGCCGCTGACTAGAACCGATCCCAACCAGCAGGCCCGCCCGGCCACCCATCCTGAAGCAGAGTTCGAATTGCGATGAGCGGCGTCAACGAAATCAGGTCCACCTTCCTCGATTATTTCAAGGCGAACGGCCATGAGGTGGTGCCATCGAGCCCGCTCGTGCCACGCAACGACCCGACGCTGATGTTCGCCAATTCAGGCATGGTGCAGTTCAAGAACGTCTTCACCGGACAGGAAAAGCGCTCCTACCAGCGCGCCACGTCGGCGCAGAAATGCGTGCGCGCCGGCGGCAAGCACAATGACCTCGACAATGTCGGCTACACCGCGCGCCACCACACCTTCTTCGAGATGCTGGGGAACTTCTCCTTCGGCGACTACTTCAAGGAGCAGGCGATCACCCACGCTTGGACGCTGGTCACGCGCGAGTTCGGCCTGCCCAAGGAAAAGCTGACCGTCACGGTCTATTCCGAGGATGACGAGGCGCACGCGCTCTGGAAGAAGATCGCCGGACTTTCGGATTCGAAGATCATCCGGATTCCGACCTCGGACAATTTCTGGCGCATGGGCGACACCGGCCCCTGCGGCCCCTGCTCCGAGATCTTCTACGACCATGGCGACCAAATCCCCGGCGGCCCTCCAGGCTCGCCCGATGAGGACGGCGACCGCTTCATCGAGATCTGGAACCTCGTGTTCATGCAGTATGAGGAGGCCGCCGGCGGCATCCGCACCAATCTGCCGCGGCCCTCGATCGACACCGGCATGGGGCTGGAACGTGTCGCCGCCGTGCTTCAAGGCACGCATGACAATTACGAGATCGACCTCTTCGCGACCCTGATCCGCGCCATCGCGGACATGACATCGGTCTCGTCCGACGGACCGATGAAGGCGAGCCATCGTGTCATCGCCGACCACCTGCGCTGCTCTGCCTTCCTGATCGCCGACGGTGTTCTGCCCTCGAATGAAGGCCGCGGCTATGTCCTGCGCCGCATCATGCGTCGCGGCATGCGCCATGCCCAGCTGCTCGGCGCCAAGGAGCCGTTGCTTCACCGGCTCGTGCCGGTCCTGACCCGCGAGATGGGCCAGGCCTATCCCGAACTGCTGCGTGCAGAGGCCCTGATCACCGAGACCTTGAAGCTCGAGGAGACCCGTTTCCGCACCACGCTGGCACGCGGCCTCTCGATTCTCGACGACGCTGCCAAGGATCTCGGCGCCGGCCAGAAGCTGAAGGGCGATGTCGCCTTCACGCTCTACGATACCTATGGCTTCCCGCTCGACCTGACCCAGGATGCGCTCCGCGCCCGCGATATCGGCGTCGATCTCGACGGGTTCGACGCGGCGATGCAGCAGCAGAAGGCGAAGGCGCGCGCCGCCTGGTCCGGCACCGGCGAGGCTGCGACAGAAAAGCTCTGGTTCCCGCTGCGCGACCGCGTCGGCGCCACCGAGTTCCTCGGCTACGACACCGAGACGGCCGAGGGCGTTGTCACCGGACTGATCCGCGACAATGCGGAAGTCGAGAGCCTGAAGGCCGGCGACACCGGTTTCGTCGTGCTCAACCAGACCCCGTTCTATGGCGAGTCCGGCGGCCAGGTTGGCGATACCGGCACAATCACCGGGGCGGGCTTCGCCGCACAAGTTTCGGATGTGCAGAAGAAGCTCGGCGACATCTTCGCCCACGCGGTCAAGGTCACTTCGGGCGAAATCAAGCTCGGCACACCGGCTGAGCTTACAGTCGATCATGCGCGCCGGAGCACGATTCGCGCCAACCACTCCGCGACCCACCTGCTGCATGAGGCGCTCCGGCTCGTCCTTGGCGATCATGTCGCCCAGAAGGGCTCGCTGGTCTCGCCTGAGCGGCTCCGTTTCGATTTCTCGCACCCCAAGCCGATCTCCGAGGCGGAGCTGGCCCAGGTCGAGGATATCGCCAACGCAGCCGTGCTGCGGAACGAGCCGGTGGCGACCCACCTGATGAGCGTCGACGAAGCCATCGCTTCGGGGGCCCGCGCCTTGTTCGGTGAAAAATACGGCGATGAGGTCCGTGTCGTCTCGATGGGGACGACCGAGGCCGGCAAGGCCTTCTCGGTCGAGCTCTGCGGCGGCACCCATGTTTCGCGCACCGGCGATATCGGCATCGTCAGCATCGCCGGCGAAAGCGCGGTGGCAGCTGGCGTGCGCCGTCTCGAGGCGGTGACCGGCACGGAAGCCCGGCGTCAGCTCAACACCGATGCCAGGCGTCTGCGCGACCTCGCCAGCCTGCTCAAGGTCCCCGCGGCCGAAGCCGAGGCACGGCTCGCCGCCCTGGTCGAGGAGCGCCGCAAACTGGACCGCGAACTCACCGAGGCGCGCAAGAAGCTCGCCATGGGCGGCGGCGGCAGCGCCGAGGATCCGATCCTCGAGATTTCCGGCGCCAAGCTCCTGGCCCGCGCCGTCACCGGCGTCGAGATGAAGGATCTGAAGAGCCTCGCCGACGAAGCCAAGTCTCGCGTCGGCTCGGGCGTCGTCGCCATTGTCGGCGTCGCGGAGGACGGCAAGGCCGGCGTCGTCGTCGGTGTTACCGAGGATCTGACCTCGCGCTTCGACGCGGTGGCGCTGGTGCGCGCCGCCTCCGAGCAGCTCGGCGGCAAGGGCGGTGGCGGGCGCCGCGACATGGCGCAGGCCGGTGGCCCGGACGGCTCCAAGGCGCAGGCTGCGCTCGACGCCGTCGCAGCCGCGATGAGCTGACCGGGTTCGGACGACGGAGAAGACGGGGTGCAGTATCGTCTCGCCGCCACCATTGCTCTTGCCCTGGTGGCAGCGAGCGCCTCAGGCTTTGCCCAGCAGGTGCGCCCCCGCCCCGCCGCACCGGCCCAGCCCGTCCAGCCAACCCTGTCGGCCTCGCGTAGCGCGATGGCCGGCTCCATGTTGACGGTGTTCGCCAGCAAGGCGCCGGCACAATCACAGCTCGCCATCGCGCGCCCCAGCGATCCTGCTGAAGCGGCCATCGTCTCGGTCATTCTCGGCGCCGTGTCCGCAACCGCGATCACGACGCCCGGCGAGCCCGGCAGCTATGAACTCCGCCTCGTTCGCCAGGATTCCGGCAAGCCCGAGATCCTGGCCAGGCAGCCCCTGGCAACCACATCCCCTTCGGCGACCTTGTCGGCGCCGGACCGCGCCAAGGCCAAGACAAGCATCCCGGTTCGCGGGATCGGTCCCAATGGCGAGCGCGATCGCGTCGTCATCACGGCGCCTGATGCAGCCGTGGACGCGGCAGGCCCATCCTTCTATCCGGCAGAGAATGTCGAAGCGCTGCTGGAAGCACCGGACAAGCCGGGCAGCTATGAACTTCGCTATGTCATGAACGCACCGCTGAGCGGCCAGCGTATCCTCGCTCGCCGCCCCCTCACGATCGAGTAGCGATCATCCCGGCCGCGTGCCCAGGCATCGCGATCGGCGTTCTCAAGGCGAGCGATAGCGCGGAGCTCTCCGAGACGGCTCCGCAGTGAGTTTGCTGGTCATCCCGCAGAGCCCGCCCAACCGAGCGACCAGGTTCCCTTCGTCGAGGACGGATGTCGGCCGCAGCACGTGCGGATCACCCCGCTGACGTTACGCCAGCGGCTGACCTGGTCTGCACGGCACGACACGCTGTGTCGTCGCATGCACCTTGGCCTCGACAGCAAAAAGCGCCCGGATCGGGATCCGGGCGCTTCAACTCATTCACTCAGGATCGCAGAGCTCAGGCAGACATCGCCTTGCGCATGTTCTCGCTGACCTTCTCGAGGAAGCCGGTGGTCGAGAGGAACTTCTGGTCGGGACCGACCAGCAGCGCCAGATCCTTGGTCATGTCGCCAGCCTCGACAGTGTCGACCGTGACCTTCTCGAGCAGCGTCGCGAACTTGGCGAGTTCGGCATTGTTGTCGAGCTTGGCGCGGTGGCTGAGGCCACGCGTCCAGGCAAAGATCGAGGCGATCGAGTTGGTCGAGGTCTCCCTGCCCTTCTGATGCTCGCGATAATGGCGCGTCACCGTGCCGTGCGCGGCTTCAGCCTCGACGGTCTTGCCATCCGGCGTCATCAGCACCGAGGTCATCAGGCCGAGCGAACCAAAACCCTGGGCCACGGTGTCGGACTGCACGTCGCCATCGTAGTTCTTGCAGGCCCAGACATAGCCGCCCGACCACTTCATCGCCGAAGCGACCATGTCGTCGATCAGACGGTGCTCATAGGTGATTCCGAGCTTGTCGAATTCGGCCTTGAACTCGGCCTGGTAGATCTCCTCGAAGATATCCTTGAAGCGGCCGTCATAGGTCTTGAGGATGGTGTTCTTGGTCGAGAGATAGACCGGGTACTTGCGGATCAGGCCGTAGTTCAGCGAAGCGCGTGCGAAATCCCTGATCGAATCGTCGAGATTGTACATCGCCATGGCGACGCCGGCGTCCGGAGCCTTGAAGACCTCCTTCTCGATCACGGCGCCATCATCTCCGACGAACTTGATCGAGAGCGTGCCCTTGCCGGGGAACTTGAAATCGGTGGCGCGGTACTGGTCGCCATAGGCGTGGCGGCCGATGACGATCGGCTGCGTCCAGCCCGGCACGAGGCGCGGCACGTTCTTGCAGATGATCGGCTCGCGGAAGATCACGCCGCCGAGAATGTTGCGGATCGTGCCATTCGGCGACTTCCACATCTGCTTGAGATTGAACTCCTTCACCCGGCCCTCGTCCGGGGTGATGGTGGCGCACTTCACCGCGACGCCATGCTTCTTGGTGGCGTTGGCGGCATCGATCGTGACCTGGTCATTGGTCGCGTCGCGGTTCTCGACGGACAGGTCGTAATAATCCAGCTCGAGGTCGAGATAGGGGAAGATCAGCGTGTCTTTGATCTTCTGCCAGATGATGCGGGTCATCTCGTCGCCGTCCATGTCGACGACGGGATTGGCGACCTTGATCTTGCTCATGTGATTTCGACCCCTGCTGCTGGCCAGTCTGGAACGTTTCCGGGCTGCCATAGCTCCGCAGCCCGCCCGCGCGCTTCCTAGCGGGTTACGTGCCACTGGGGAAGCACGGCTTTTGGCCGAGTTGCCCAAGCCTCATGCCGCACTGCCTTCATGCTGCACTGCCGCAAAAACTGCACCTTCCCGTTCTAACTTCGATTTGAGATCGCCGCCGAGGAAGAATGCCGACTTTGTATCACCATCGCTGCAGTATTCGTGCTGGCCGGTCCATCGGGGCTCGGGCCGGCATCGTTGCCCTCCTGCTCGTCACGGGCTGGGCGGCGAAGGCCAATGACGACGGTGCCTACAGCCCGCGCTTCCCCATTCCCAAACCTATCCTCACCCACGAAGTGCCTGACGACGCGGTCGAACCACAGGCTCAAGAGGCGCAGGACGATCTGGACGCCGTGCCGTTCGATCCGGCTCTGAGCGCGCGCGCAAACTGGCCCGCCACGCCGAAGGCCAACCGGCAGTTGCCTAGGGAAATCCCGCTCAGCGTCATTCGCCAGGGCTTTTCGACACGTGGCCCGACAGGGTCTGCGCCCGAACGGAGCGTCGGCCTCCAGCTCGGCGCCGACACGTTCTCGATCTCGACCAAGCTGATCGCACCGCCCGGGCACGAGCAGGTCGGCGACGCACGCATCGACTGGAAATTGGCCCGGCCTGTCGCCAACAAGGGGCCCGGCTTCATCTGGACGATCTCGACGGGAGGCGGCAGCAGCACGGCGGGAAAACCCGAGCAGAACGCCAGTCTGCTGGTCGGGTTCCGCCACCAGCTCTTTCAGTACCTGACCATGAGCTCGCAGCTCTCCATGGCCGGCAGCTACGTCTTCGCTCCCGATGGTGGCCCGCACTCGACGCTTGTGCCGGAGGTCAAGTTGAGCGCCGATCTCGCAGCTCTGGCGAATCTCTCCTGGGAGGCCTCGCTCGATCTGGCGCTGGCACGTCAGATGCCGCTCGTCGCGAGCCAGTACGAGACGCGCGGCACCGCCCTGCTGCGCCTGAAATACAGCCTCGAATGAAGGGACCCTGCTCTGCCTTTGCCGGCCTTCCGTGATCGCCCCGGTCGCTCTAGCCTTTAGGCATGACAGATACTCCCGTTCCCAAATTCGCTCTCGTAACCGGCGGCACACGCGGCATCGGCGCAGGCGCTGCGCTTGCGCTCGCCCAGTCCGGCTACGAGGTCATCGCCACCGGCCTCACCGATGATGAGGTCGCGGCGTCCCCGCCTCACCCCACGATCCGTCACGCCAAGCTCGATGTGACCAGGGATGATCAGGTCGCGGCCATCGTCGCGCTCTGCCCCCGTATCGATGCGCTGGTGAACTGCGCCGGGATGATCCAGCGCGGCGGCAAGGAATTCGAGATCGAAGCCTTTCGCCTGACGATCGAGGTCAACCTCACCGGTTCGATGCGGATGTGCGTGGCGGCCAAGGACAAGCTCGCCGCCAATGGCGGGGCGATCGTCAACATCGCCTCCATGCTGACTTTCCACGGCTCGCCCTTCGCCCCGGGCTACTCCGCATCGAAGGGCGGCATCGGCCAGCTCACCAAGTCGCTCGCGGCCGCCTGGGCACCTGAAGGCATCCGCGTCAACGCCGTCGCTCCCGGCTGGATCGCGACCGAGTTGACCAGGCCCCTGGTCGAGGATGCTGCCCGTTCGGCGCCGATCCTGGCGCGTACACCACAGGGTCGCTGGGGCGAACCCAGCGATGTCGGCGGCGCCATCGCCTTCCTGCTCTCGGATGCGGCCAAGTTCGTGACAGGTGCCATCCTGCCCGTCGATGGCGGGTATCTCGCCATCTGACGCCATCCACATCAACACCAAAAACGCCAAACACGGCAACGGCATGCAACCGCTTCCGGAATCACTCCGGCAACGACTTGAATCAAGATCTCAGGCAGGAAACGCCATGACCAACCCGAACCCCATGCCAGTCGAGGCGAGCGCCGAGGACCGCTGGACGCCCTATCGCCACCCTCAGCCGAAGGATTCCCCACCCGAACTGATCGTGCCCAATGTCATTCCAACCGACGAGCGGGTCTGGGTGCCGGTCGATGACAATGTCTGGTTCCGTCCGCTGCTCTTCTGCGTGACGCGCGGATACTGGATGAACCTCCTGAAGGTACGCCGCGCCGGCGTGCTCTCGCGCCACCGCCACCCCCTGCCCGTGCACGGCTATGTCCTCAAGGGAAAGTGGCGCTACCTGGAGCACGACTGGGTGGCGACCGAAGGGTCCTATGTCTACGAGGCGCCGGGCGAGACCCATACGCTCGTCGTCGACCCTGACGTCGAAGAGATGATCACCATGTTCCAGGTCAATGGCGCGATGATCTATGTCGATCCCGACGGCAAGTGCCTGGGCTATGACGACGTCTTCACCCGCCTCGACAAATGCCGCGCGCATTACGCGGGCAACGGGCTCGGAGCGGATTACGCGGACCAGTTCATTCGCTGACGACCAGTTTCCGTGCCGGATCGACACGCGTCGGTTCGGCAGCACGGACGAATCCTAAACGGTCTCTCGGCTAGTTCCGGTCAAACCGACCGAAGCCTATGCCACCTCTGGAGAACCGTTCATGCGCGCCGTCCTCGCCCTGCTGATGTGGATGTCGGCGGCCGGCCTCCCCTCGCCAGCCGACGCGCAATCGGACTTCTATACGGCGACGTCTGCCGAGATCGCCGGAGGGCGCCCCGGAACGCTGATCCGGACCGAGATTCTGAACGGAACGCCCGAGGGCGCCAGCGCCTACCGGATGCTCTATCGCTCGGTCGGCCTCGACGGGCGGCCGATCGCCGTGTCCGGTGTTGCGATCGTCCCGCCCGGCCCCGGTCCGGCCGAGGGACGCCCCGTCGTCGCCTGGGCGCACCCGACGACCGGGGTCCAGCCGCAATGCGGACCGTCGCGCTCCGGCGGTATCTTCCAATCCATTCAGGGCCTGCGTCCGATGCTCGCGCGTGGCTACATCGTCACGGCGACGGACTATCCGGGCCTGGGCGCACCGGGGGTCCATCCTTATCTGGTCGGCGCCAGCGCGGCCCGCTCCGTAATCGACTCGGTGCGCGCGACCGGCCAGCTCCCCAATGCCTCCGCCGGGCGGCGCTTCACCGTCTGGGGCCACTCCCAGGGTGGGCACGCGGCGCTGTTCACCGGCATCCTGGCGAAGCGCCTGGCGCCCGAACTCGACCTCGTCGGTGTCGCCGCCGCAGCGCCTGCGACCGAACTCGCCACATTGCTGTCCGACGACATCGACACGGATGGCGGCCGGAACCTGACGGCAATGACCCTGTGGTCCTGGACGCGTGTCTACAAGGCGCCCCTGAACAAGATCGTGAGTTCGGGCGCGATTCCGGTGGTCGATCAGTTGGCCGCAGATTGCCTGGAGAGCCTGACGGACATCTTCAGCAGGCTGCGCCCGACCAAGGCGCTGGAGCGCCGCTTCCTCGTCGACAACGCCTTTGCTGAGCAGCAGCCTTGGCGCGCGCTTCTCAGCCGCAATACCCCCGGTCTCCTCCCGCGCAGCGTCCCGGTCTATATCGCGCAGGGCACGAGCGACACGCTCGTCCGGCCCCAGGTGACACGCGACTACGCAGACAAGCTTTGTCGCGCCGGCAGCGCGGTGCAATTCGATGCGTTGCCGGGCGTCGGCCATCTCCTGGCTGCGCGAGACAGCGCCGACGCGGCGATCGCCTGGATGGATCAGCGCTTCAAGGGCGTGACGCCGCCGAGCGTTTGCGCCCTGTCGCAGTAAGGGTCTCGCTGCAACCGCTCGGTCCTGATCGGACCGGCGGCAGGTTCGAAGGCCATTGCATCGGCCGGAAAAGTGGATTGCGGCTTTCGGGAAGGCCGATGCAAACACAAAGGGTTAGATCATCGGACCGGATACGATTTCTGGTCCGAGGATCTAACGCCCGAGCTTGGCGAGCTCGACCGCCGCCCGCAGCTCGATATGAGCCAGCACATCGTCGAGGCGCGGATCATCGGTGGTCTCGCGCCGCAACGAGAGCGTCGTCTTGAGGCGTTCCAGCTCGGCGATCTGGACGCGGCCGGAGAGGAGCGCAGCCTTCAGCCTGTCGAGCCCGTCGAGCAGGTCATGCCCGCGCCGTGCCTGACGCTTCTTGCGCTCCTGCGCATCGCCTTCGGCCTGGACCGCGAGCAGGAGATCGAGCGACCCCGCATTGCTGACCGTGCTGCCCTGTGCCGCCGTCGCGGATTCGCGGCCGGGCAAAGAGAACGACGCCGCGCCGGCCCGCCGGGTCTGGCTGGCCGAGCCTGCCCCGATAACGGGCGTGCGCGGGTCGATACGGATCATGACGGCCTCGGTTGACGATGCGCCAAGCCTTGGACCCGCATGGTTAACAAGCGGTAAATCGCCCGGCAAAAACTGCCGATCCGGCAGGAACGACATAGCGACAACGGCAAGCGCCAGACAGAGCCTACCTCACAACAGGCTGGCAAATAAGGGTTTTCATGAAATCGGCAGTTGGCACGCCCCTCGCAAGGCATGAGCCGCTACTGTCTCATTCCCGCCGGTGCCCTATGGTTCGCCTGCCCTCCCTGAAACGCCTTGTGACGCCGCTGGCCGCGCTGCTGGCCATCGGCCTGTCCTGGGCGGCCGAGCCGGCGCAGGCGCTCTCCCGCATCAAGGATCTCGCCGCCGTCGAAGGCGTGCGCAGCAACCAGATTCTCGGCTATGGCATCGTCGTCGGCCTCAATGGCACCGGCGACACGCTGAACAATACGCCCTTCACCAAGCAGTCGCTGCAGGCGATGCTGGAGCGGCTCGGCGTCAATACGCGCGGCGCCAATATGCGCACCGCCAATGTCGCCGCCGTGATGGTGACCGCGAACCTGCCGCCCTTCGCCACCCAGGGCACGCGCCTCGATGTCACGGTCTCGGCACTGGGTGACTCCAAGTCGCTTCAGGGCGGCACCCTGCTCGCAACGCCGCTGCTCGGCGCCGATGGCGAGGTCTACGCCGTCTCGCAGGGGCCGGTCGCAATCTCCGGCTTCTCGGCCGAGGGCGACGCCGCCAAGATCACTCGCGGCGTGCCGACGGTCGGCCGCATCGCCAATGGCGGCCTGGTCGAACGCGAGATCGACTTCGCGCTGAACAAGCTGAAGACGCTGCGGCTGTCGCTGCGCAACCCGGACTTCACGACGGCGCGCCGCGTCGCCGCTGCGATCAATGATTTCCTCGGCGGCGATGCGGCAGAGCCGACCGATCCCTCGACTGTCGTGCTGCAGATCCCCCCGCGCTTCCAGGGCAACATGATCCGCATGCTGACCGAGATCGAACAGCTGCGGGTCGAGCCCGACCAGCTCGCCCGCATCGTCATCGACGAACGCTCCGGCATCATCGTCATGGGCAAGGACGTCCGCGTCTCCACCGTCGCCGTCGCGCAGGGCAACCTGACCGTGACGATCAGCGAGCAGCCGGAAGTCAGCCAGCCCGAGCCTTTCGCCCGCGGCCGCACCACCGTCGTGCCCCGCACCAACGTCAAGGTCGACACCGAAGGCGGCAACAAGCTCGCCCTCGTCAAGGAGAGCGTGACGCTCGCCGAGCTCGTCGACGGACTGAACGCCCTCGGAATCGGCCCGCGCGACATGATCTCCATCCTTCAGGCGATCAAGGCCGCCGGCGCCCTCCAGGCAGAAATCGAGGTGATGTAATGACCGCCGCACTCGCCCTCCCCGCTGCGAAACTGGCGCTCGGCGTTGCCGGAAGCCTCGTCAGCGGCCTGGCAAACGCTCTCGATCCCGCCAAGGCGAAGGCCAAGAAGCAGGCCGACGAGTTCGAGACCGTCTTCCTCGAACAGGTCACGGACAAACTGATGGCCTCCAGCGAGACCGAGGGACCGCTCGGCGAGAACGGCACCGGCGGTGGCGTCTATCGCTCGATGCTGACCCAGGAATATGCCCGCAATCTGCAGCGCGCCGGTGGCATCGGCCTGTCCGATCCGATCATGCGCAGCCTGCTGCAGGTTCAGGAACACGCCACCGCGGCGATGACTACCGGAGCTGCACGTGTCGCTGGCTAGGCGTGTACTGGACGAGCGGCCGCGGATCGCAAGCGCTCTCGAAGCGCAGGCGCTGATCGAAGCCGTGCTGGAGACGCTCGGGGCCCTGTCCCATGTCGTTGGCGAGGAAACCGAACTGGTCCGCGCCGGCAAATTGTCGGACGCAATGGAACGCGAACCGCGAAAGACCGAGCTTGCCGGCATCTATATGCGCGGCGTCGAGCAGGTGAAGCTGAATGCGGTGGCATTGGCGCGCTTCGTCCCCGATCAGGTCAAGCGCCTGAAGGCCGCCCATGTCGCATTCCAGGACCTGATCGAGATCAACCAGATCGTGCTTGCCACCGCGCGAGCCGTCTCGGAATCGATCGTCCGCGATCTCGCCTCCGAGGCAAACCGTCCGATGCGGGCCGCCGGCTACGGACCGACGGCAACTGTGGGAGCCGGCGCCTTTGTCCGCCCGAACTCCGGGCCGCTCGTGATCTCCCGCAGTCTCTGAGCCACGGGGAGCCAGCGTGCCAGGGGGGAGGCGGCGGCTGCCACGGCAATCGTCAAAATTTACCTAATCTCCTTACGGAAGATTCAATCTTCGCGGTCATTGTCGATATGATGCGAAGGGTGCGGCTTGTCCGCGCCTTTCGTGCGACGGCCGCGAGGGGCGGCCGTTATCCGACTCCAGAAGGAGTGAGCGATGGATTTCGGGGCCTCGACGAGGGCGACAGCGGTCGGCGCCTATCACGTGACCGCCAGAAGCGATGCCGCCGCGACCAAGGGGAGCATCCCGGTCGAACTGCCGGCGGCGCAAACCGTCCAGTCGGCAACAGCGGGTGAAGCGGTCCAGCTCGATCTGCAGGCCCGCTCTGAACAAGCGCGGCGCGACGACGCCATGGCAAAGCAGAACGCCACCACGGACAGGCAGGCGGCGCGCCAGCGCGAACAGGATCTGCGCGATCTCATCGAGCGTCGCATCGTGATCGAGCCGCGCACCCGCGAAGTTGTCATCCAGAAGAAGAACAGGGTGACCGGCGAGACCGTTTCGCAACTGCCTGACGAGACGCTGCTCCGGCTGCGCATCTATTCACGTGAACTCGCCGAGAAAGCCCGGCTCGCCGACGAAACCAGCGCGCAGCATTATGTCGAGCGCACCGCCTGACAAGGGCTGCCTTCCCGAATTTGTATCCCAGCCGCCCGCTCCCGCGGGCGGTTTGCGTTTGGGCCGATGGAACCCAGCCACCGTCTTATCGCGCGCTTAACCATGCAGTGGCTTTGCCCAATCTGACGGCAATTCGACCGGTGAAATTTACCACTCGTTACGGGTTGGCGACCGAGTGTCCTCGGGTCGCGGCCAGAAGGCCATGACGCCAGAATGGCACCATACCAGAAGGTATAACGACTATGGCTATTACGCTCTCTTCGGCTGTCCGCAATTCGGTCGCCACTCTCCAGCAGACCGCTGCCGCCGCCCAGGCCACCCAGTATAAGCTGGCCACCGGCAAGAAGGTGAACACCGCGGTCGACAACCCGGTCAATTATTTCACCGCCCAGTCGTTGAACGAGCGCTCGGGACAGCTCAAAGGTCTGCTCGACGGCATCTCGAACGGCATCCAGACCATTCAGGCTGCCTCCAAGGGCATCGATGGCATCACCAAACTGGTCTCGTCGCTGCAGTCCACTGTGAAGCAGGCCCAGGCCGACGCCGCTCAGAACCGTCCGACCGTCGTCGGCACCGGCACCACGCTCGCCGGCGCAGCAGAAGCTGTTGCGACGAGCAAGAGCTTGAAGGATATCGCACTCGACAAGCGCATCGGCAGCGCCGGCGATACGGCGGTCTCTGCAGCCACTGCCGGCAGCGCCGGCGACCTGGGTGTTGACACCACGGCCGCTCCCTCGCTGACCATCCAGCTCACCACTGGCACGCCAGCCTCCCCAACTTCGACGACCAACGTTTCGATCGCCCTGACGGCCAACACCACTGTTCGCGATGTGGTCAACGCCATCAATGGTTCGGGTGTCGCTACTGCCTTCGTCGATGAAAAGGGCCTGCTGAACGTCAAGGGAACCGGTTCGGAGACACTGGGCGTTGGCATTGGCACCGGTGCCGATGCCACGGCCTCGACCACCGCAGCCTCGACCGGCGCTGGCAATGCTGCCTTCGGTCTAGCAGCGGCTGATCGCACCACCGGCGGCGTCTCATCTGGCGTGACTTCGGCGGTTCGCTCGAACCTCATCCAGCAGTACAACGACCTGCGCACGCAGATCGATGAACTCGCCAAGGATTCAGGTTTCAACGGCGTCAACCTGCTGGCCGGTGACAAGGTCTCGATCCAGTTCAACGAGAAGACCGGCAAGAACCAGTCCAAGCTGGAGATTCAGGGCTCGACGCTGACCTCCGACAACCTTGGCATCGTCCAGGCCGGCAACACCCAACTCGCCGGCTTCACCAACTTCCAGAACGACGCCGATCTGGAAGGCGCAACCAAGGCCCTGACCGGCGCCTTGACCTCGCTGAAGTCGGTTGCTTCGGGCTTTGGTGCAAACCTCTCGGTGGCGCAGACCCGCCAGGACTTCACCAAGGACCTCGCCGGCGTGCTGGCGGCTGGTGCCGATAGCCTCGTCAATGCCGATGCCAACGAAGAGGCCGCCAACCTGCTCTCGCTGCAGACCCGTCAGCAGCTCTCGCAGACCGCCCTCTCCATGGCCTCGCAGGGCGACCAGGCGGTCCTGCGCCTGTTCTGATCCTTCGTCCGCAGAAGCGGGCTCGCCCACAGAATGTGGGCCGAAGACAAAAAGAGGCGGAGCGAAAGCTCCGCCTCTTTTGCATTTGACGGACGGCATGAGGAGCACGCCGCATCCCTCGTTTAACCATTTGTTATCCCTAACAAGGGATTATCGGCCCAGAAAATTTGGCTCAGCGCCGAATCGCGCGTTCCAGGGGACCGAAGATGGCGAATACGATTCTTTCCAGCGGCGTGCGCAACAACCTCCTGACGCTTCAGCAGACCACCGCGCAGCAGAGCGTCATCCAGAATCGCCTCGCCACCGGCAAGAAGGTCAACTCGGCCATCGACAACCCGGTGAACTACTTCACCTCGGCCTCGCTGAACGACCGCTCCAGCCAGCTCACCGGCCTGCTCGACGGCATCTCCAACGGCATCCAGACCATTCAGTCGGCATCCAAGGGTATCGACGGCGTCACCAAGCTGGTGCAGTCGCTGCAATCGACGGTGAAGCAGGCC
Organism: Allobosea sp. 05T433; assembly: GCF_056396065.1. Taxonomy (NCBI): domain Bacteria; kingdom Pseudomonadati; phylum Pseudomonadota; class Alphaproteobacteria; order Hyphomicrobiales; family Alloboseaceae; genus Allobosea; species Allobosea sp. 05T433. Next base: position 173,850 of record NZ_JBFTKS010000010.1, read on the forward strand.
CAGGCCGACGCGGCCCAAAACCGCCCGACCAAGGCCGGCACGGCTCTCGCCAACGCTACCGAAGCGGCTGTGACCAGCAAGAGCCTCAAGGATATCGCGCTCGACAAGCGTATTGGCAGCGCCGGCGATACGGCTGTTTCCACCGCGACCCCCGCCTCCGCCGGCGACCTCGGCATCGACACGACAGCAACGCCGTCGCTCGGCATTTCGATCACCGTCGGCACCACCACCTACACAGCCTCCTTTGCGTCCGCGAACACGACTGTCCGGGATGTCGTTAACGAGATCAACAAGTCCGGGCTTGCCACAGCCTTCGTCGACGAGAAGGGCCAGCTCAACGTCAAGGGCACCGGCTCCGAGACCGTCGCCTTTGGTTTCGGCTCAGGCGCTAACGGTGGTGCTGCAATCACCGATGCCCAGGCAGGCGGAGACAACGCCGCGATCGGCTTCAGCGCGCTGGATGCCGTCGTCGGCACCTCGACGATCACCTCGTCGAACGTCACCTCGGCCGTCCGCTCGAACCTGATCCAGCAGTTCAACGACCTGCGCGACCAGATCGACAAGCTCGCCAAGGATTCGAGCTATAACGGCATCAACCTGCTCGCAGGCGACCGCCTCTCGATCGTCTTCAACGAGAAGACCGGCACGAACCAGACCAAGCTGGAAATCCAGGGTTCGACCCTGAGCGCCGCCAATCTCGGCATCGACCAGGCCGTCAACACCCAGCTGGCTGGCTTCGTCAACTTCCAGAACGACCTCGACCTGGAGAAGGCGACCCAGTCCCTGACCGGCGCCCTGACCTCGCTGAAGTCGCTGGCCTCGACGCTCGGCTCGAACCTTTCGGTCGCCCAGACCCGTCAGGACTTCACCAAGGAGCTAGTGAATACGCTGAAGATCGGTGCCGACAATCTCGTCCTTGCCGATCCGAACGAGGAAGGCGCAAGCCTGCTGGCACTGAACACGCGCCAGCAGCTTTCGCAGACCGCGCTCTCGCTGGCCAACCAGGCCGACCAGGGCGTGCTCCGGCTCTTCGGCTGATCGCGCCGAAGCACCCGACCTCCCCTCCCAAAAGCCAGAAGGCAGGATCGTCATGGCTCTCAAAGTCGAGCTCAAGCCGAACGAGCGCATCATCATCGGCCAGGTGGTGATCCGCAACGACGAGCAGCGCACGCGCTTCTTCATCGAAGGCGAGGCGCCGATCCTGCGCGAGAAGGACATCCTCACAGCTACCACCGCCAACACGCCGGCGAAGAAGATCTATCTCGCCATCCAGCTGATGTATCTGGCGCAGGATCCGACGCATGAGCACGAGACCTATTTCGCGCTCGTCCGCGATTTCATGAAGGCTGCCCCGAGTTCCCTGCCGCATATGACCGAGATCAATAACCGCATCTTAAGCGGCGATCTGTACAAAGCCCTGAAGGCAGCAAAGCAGCTGATCGCCTACGAAGCGGAACTCATCGAGAATGCAACACGGGTTTAACGCGTACGCCTCTGCCGCCAGGACTGCCCAGTCTGCCGTCTCCCCTCGCGAACTCGAAGCATCCCTGCTCCTGAAAGCCGCCGTCCGGCTTCAGTCCGTTGCCGATGACTGGCTCGGTCGCCAGCGCGAGCTCGACGATGCCCTGAACTACAACCGCAAGCTCTGGACCCTGCTGGTTTCTGCGGTGATCGCCGAGGACAACCCGCTGCCGGTCGAGATCAAGCGCAACATCCTCGGCCTCGCCAACTTCATCTTCAACCAGACCTTCCGCATCTCCGCCAACCCGGTCCCGGAATCCCTGACCGTGCTGATCGGCATCAACCGCGACATCGCCGCCGGCCTGCGCGGGCGCTGATCCGACGGCCCTTGCGTCCGACACCGACCAAACCCTCAAACGAAAACGGCGCCAGTTTCTGGCGCCGTTTTCGTTTTCACCAAGTCTCGGCTGAGTCAGATGTAGTTCGTCAGCGTCAGCTTCGAGAGAATCGCGGTCGTCTGGTAGCTCGCCTGCAGGCGTGTCTGTAGTGCCAGGATCTGCGTTGCAACCTCCTCGGTCGTGACCTCCTCGACCCCGGCGAGCGTCGTCGTCAGATAATTCTGGGTGGCGGTGTGGCGCTCCTTGGCGCTCGCCATCGCCTTCTGGGCCGTCCCGAGTTCGACGATGATCTCGGCCGGCTTCTGCACGCCGGTGCCGTAGCCGATCGTATTGCTGACGCGTTCGGCCAGGGCCTCGTAACGCCCCTTCGAGTTGGGATCGCCGGCCGGGAAGGTCTCGGCCGCGAATACGGCAAACTGCGCCAGCCCGACCTTGAAGGCCTCCTCATTGGCGCGTGCGCCTATGGCGACGGTCTCGCTCTGATCGACCTGCACCGTCGTCGTCGCGCGCGCCGAGCCCGGCGCATCGTCGCCCTGGTACCAGATCACCGTATTCGCCGGTGTTCCAGGCGCCGGCGCAGCCGTCGCGGTGGCGAAGGGCGGCCCCGGCACCCGCACCGGCGGATTGCTGGAACTGCCATCGAAGAAGTTCTTGGCCGCGACCTGGGCCGACGAGGCCGACAGCGTCGTCTGAGCCTCCTTGCCGAAGGCGGCCGAAACCGAAGCGCGCAGATTGGCAGCCGTGGCATTGACGTCGGCACCGATCTCGAACGTGTCCGTCGCGCTGCCATTGCTCCCGGCCGCCCGCGCCGTCAGGACGATCTCTTTCTGGGTGCCATCGGGCAGATCGACCTTGAAGCGCAAGGTGTCACCGGGCTGCGGCTGAGCCGCGACATTCACGGAGACATCGGCCGGCGGACCCGCAGTATAGGTCGGGACCAATCCCGCCGATGTCGTGGTGGCGGATTTCAGCTTGAAGCCGTAATTGGGATTGCCCGCCTCTTCCGCGATTGTCGCCGTCGTGCCGGCGCCACCTGCCGTGAGGCGCCCGAGCCCGGTCAGGCCGAGATCGGCTTCCTTGCGCTCGGCGATCAGCTGCTTCAGCCCGGCGCGGCCGGCGCCGTCCCCATCCATGATCAGGGAATAGCTGACCACCGGCTCGGTATCCGAGGTCCGCCCCGAGAACAGATAGCGCCCGCCGACATTGGTGTTGAGCAGGTCGAGCGCCTGCTTGAACTTTTCCTCGGCCAGAACCTGCGGCGCCGAACGGCCGCTGGCGCTCTCGACATAGCTGCCCGGACGCGCGTCGTTCTTGGTTTCGGCCGTCAGCTTGGCAAACCCCTCGACCGCCTTGGTCGAGAGCTTGAGATTGACGTCGGCAAGCTGGATTCCGGAGAGCCAGGAATCGAGCGAGGCCTTCTTGGCGTTGAGGTCGAGGCTGGTGCGCCGCTCGATCCCGAGATCGCCGTAGCTGGTGACCTTCTTGCCCGTATCGAGCTGGCGCTGAAGATCATCGAATTTCGCCCGCGTCGAGACGAATTCGCTCGGCCTAGCCGCGCGATAGGCTCCGGTGCCATAGGAGGTAATCGTCATGATGGCGTCCCTCAGACTCTCATCAGCATGTCCATCATCTCCTTCACCGTGGAGATGATGCGGGCATTGGCGGCGTAGGCGTTCTGCAGCTCGATCAACGTCGCCATTTCCTGGTCGACATTGACCTGTGAGGTCTCGGCGAAGCGGCTCTGCACGGAGGCGAGCGCCACCTGCTGGCCTTCATCGAGGCGCTTGGCGTTTTCGACCGCCTGCCCCTGCGAGGCGACGACGCGCTGCACGAAGTTCGAGACGGTGATGTTGGAGGTCGCCGTCGAGCCGTCGAGCGAGACCGCGTTGGTGACGCTCCGCAGGCCCTTGGTCAGCCGGTCGAGCAGCATCTGCGGCCGGGTGGCGTCGCCCTGCGGCGTCGCCGGCGTGGTGTTGAAGACGACGAGCTTCGAGCGGTCCGCGATCAGTCCAGGATTGATCGTGATACGGCCGGCAAAGCCCAGAGCCTGGGACTTGCCCTCGAACGAGCCGGTATAGGCGCCGTTGCCGTTCCCTGCATCGACGAAGAAGGGCAGTTCGGGCGATCCGTTGGCCCCGGACAGGCTTGTAGTGGTCGGGCGTGCCGTCAGGCCGAGCACGTCGCGGGTATTGCCCGCGCCATCGTCGACGATGCGCAGCATCGAACCGGTATTCGAAACCGTGAACCCACCGCCGATCGCGGCCTGGATCTGGGCTGCGACAGACGCCGGGCCGCCCGAGAAATCGATGCCGACCACGGTGTTGTTGGCATCGCCGCTGGCCGATGCCGGCAGCGGCAGCGATGCACCGGATTCCACGCGCACGAAGGTGAAACGCCGCGTCGCGCCACCGGGAGTGACCTGGTAGTCGAGCGTCACGCTGTTGCCGGACTGAAGCCCGGCGAGGTCGACATCGAAGCCTGAGGCCGCGCCTGCGGTGACGGCCGTTCCGGCGATCTCCCGATCGGACAAGGCGCTCGAGAGCTGCGCCGCCATCTCGTCGAGCTGGGCCTGCATCTGCACCAGCGTCTTGTCGCGAAGCTCGAGATTGGCTGCGATCTCGCCCGACCGGAACACCTTGTTGGCGATCGCGTCGATCTGGTTGCCGGAATTGTCGGTCATCGTAATGGTGCCGACACCACGCGTCGCCGCGTTGGGGCTCCATTGCGCTTCCGGGCCAAGCGCGGAGCGGCCGTCGAAGCTGAACTTCACCGCCGGTCGGCCGTCGAAGATCTGGGCACCCGATCCAGTGACGATGCTGAGCGAGCCGCGCGCATCCTCGCTGGTCTTGATGTCCATGTATTGCGAGAGTTCGGAGACGATACGGTCGCGCTGGTCTTTCAGGCCCGCTGTCGCCTGGTCGCTCTGCCCCTGCACGATCCGGGCATTGACGCTGGTCAGCGAGTCCAGCAGCTGGTTGATCTGGTTGACGGCACCGCCGATCTTCGTCTCGGCCTGGGTGCGCTCAGCCTGAACACCGGCGGACAGCCCGTTCAGGCGGTTTGCGAGCTGGCTGGCTGCATCGAGCACAGCCGTGCGGTTGGTATAGGATGACGGATCGTTCTTCAGCGCCTGGAGCGAGGTGGTGAAGGAGCTGTAGACAGAATCGAGCGCCGTCGCGCTTCCCGGCGCGCCGAACAGCTTGTCGAGATTCGAGAGCGCATCCGCCCGTGTCGACGTGTAAGCGGCGCCGGCACTTTCCTGCCAGAGCTGATGCTGGACGATCTTGTCGAGCAGGCGCTGAACAGCCGTGCTCGACGTACCGATCGTCGCGCCACTGAGCGTATCGGAGGTACTGACGACGCGCCGGACATAACCGGCAACGCCGGCATTGGCGACATTCTGCGAAACAACGCCGATACCGGTCTGCGTGACATGCAGCCCGGAAATCGCGGTGCCCAGGGAAGTACTCAGACCCATCGTCAACTCCTGCCGTCACCGGCGATCCTCCTGGATCGCCCGGAACCGCCTCCGCCGGCGGTCAAAGCCGCTCAGCGGATGATGCTGAACACATCGCGCAGCATTTCCTGCGCCGTGCTGATCACCTTGGTGTTGGCCGAGTAGGCCTGCTGGGTGACGATCATCTTCGAGAACTCGTCGGCGATGTCGGTGTTGGATTGCTCGACATTGCCGCCGATGAGCTGCGACGTACCCAGACCGATGATCGGAGGACCGGACTCGATCGTTTCCTCGAAGGCGCCACCGTCGAGGCGCTTCAGGGCGTTGCCGGCATTGAAGCGGGCCACCGAGAGTTGGGCCATCGCGACGACCTGGCCGTTGCTGAAAGTGCCGATCACCTGGCCTTCGGCCGAAACCGAGACGCGGTCGAGCGTGCCGGCCGTATAGCCGTCCTGACGGATGCTACGCGCGTCGATCTGGCCGCTGACATCGCCGTTCTGGGTCAGGCCGTTGCCGCCGGTCGTGAGATTGATGCCGGAGATCGCCGTGCCCGCGATCGTCATGTTCGGCAGCGTGATGTTGCCGCCGGCAGGGTTCACCATCTGGCCGGTGGAGCCGAAGGTGATGTCGACATTGGCATTACGATAGGCCACGGCGCCGCCCGTCGCGCCGGTGTTCTCGGCAACGAAGAGGTTCCAGGTGTCGACGGTCGCCGGAACGGCCGGCGGCCCCACCTGGGCCGGCGCCGCATTCGTGGTCTTGGCCCAGCGCAATTCGACGCTCGTCGCCTTGCCGAGCGCGTCATAGACGGTGACGGACCCGCCCGCGATGGAATCGCTCAGGAATCGGGTGACGTCGGCGCCGGTCACGAGGCCGGTTCCGCCGGCGGTCGTGGACAGCGGATTGGAGGCGTAGCCCGTAGCTTTCAACAGCTCGGATCCAGGCACGGTGGTCTTGGCGTTCGTCGTGCCGGGGAAGGCCGGGATATTGGCGCGATACTCGATCGAGGTCGTCGCCTTGGCCGGGAACTGTTCCTTGGTGATGCGCAGCACTTCTGGCTGGGTGCCGACCAACTGGCCCGTGACGGCGTCGATCTTCAGCCCTTTCAGATAGTAGCCCGCGCCATTCACCAGATAGCCATTGGCATCGAAATCGAAATCGCCGCGGCGGGTATAGAGATTGCTGTTGGTGAACTGGGTATTGGCGCCGAGGCCGCTCTGGCGCTGGTCGACGACGAAGAAGCCATCGCCGTTGATCGCGACATTGGTGTCGATGCGCGTGGCCTGGAGATCGCCCTGGATCGTGTTGGTCGCGCGGCTATAGGACGCGACAGAACCAGCGATCTGGCGATTGAGAGCCGAATCCGGGACCAGATCCGAGAACGTCGTATCGACACGCTTGAAGCCGGCCGTCCTCGAATTCGCGATGTTGCCTGAGATATTCTCGAGCGCATAGGACTGCGCCTGCATGCCCGAAACTGCCGTCGTCAGCGCGCTGAAGACACCCATGATACCCTCGCCTCAACCCTGGCACCCGGATGGGCGCCCAATACGTCGAGGCAGCCACTGCAGGGCCCGTGCCATGCAGGAGAATTCTATTTTTCAATCACTTGGATAGTTTCGAAACCGTATCGCGGCGAATTCCGCCCGGCAGTTTCCGTGCCGGCCGGCAAATTTTGCCGAGCCCCAAGATCTTGCCGAGCCCGAAGGTCAGCTGGAAGCCGTGCCGCGCCAGGACGGAAGGTCGCTTGCCACATCCGACAGGGTGGGTGGCTTGGCTTCGATGAATGGCAGAGGCCGGCAAACGGCAAGCGCAGCGAGCCCGACGCGCGCCGTCAGCAGGCCATTGAGCACGCCCTCCCCGAGCTTGGCCGAAAGCCGAGCGGCGAGCCCCTGCCCGACGACCTGCTGGACCAGCGCGTCACCGGCCGCGATGCCGCCTGTCACGACCAGGTGGCCGAGCACCTGCCGCGCCAGACGCAGCAGGCCCAGCGTCCCGGGGCGGCTGGCATAGATGCCGGCGATCGCCCGCAGCAATCTCGCGCAAGCCACAAGCACGAAGACGATATCGATCAGGGCCCGCGGGCTGACGGCCGTGACCAGCGAGACCCGGCGCGCGGCCAGCGCGATCTGCGCCTGCGCCGCGGCGTCGAGCGGCGTCATCAGGCTCCGCTCTGCGACGGTCAGAACGTCATGCGGCGCAAAGAGCTGGGGCAGGCTGTCCGCCAGCTCTGCCCGGCTCTTTGCAGTCTCCGGTCGCGTCGCATAGAGGCGCTGAAGTTCGCCGGTGATCGCCTTGGCTTCGTCGAGACTGCCACCGGCAAGCACCGCCGTGGCACGCAGCCGCAACGACTCGACGCGCCGCTCGCGCAGGATGTCGCGCAGAACCTTGCCCAGAATCACCAGAAGGGCGAGCACGGCGAGCGCCGCCGAGGCCAATGCCGCATAACCCAGCACTGGGCTCTCATTCATCAGCGAGGAGATGGTCCGCTCGGCCCAGACGCCGATCGAGAGTGTCAGGAAGGCGGACAGACCCGCAACGAACACGCTGCCCCAGCTGAAGCCCTTTCGGCTCGCCACCGGGACGACGGCCGGCTCGACCGGGTCGAGCGGTTCGCTTTCGGGCAGGACCGCGACGCCCTTCGTCATGCGTGGAGCGTCCTCGCCCGGCACGGTGGCATCGAGACGAACGGCGCGGGGAGCCTTGTTCATGTATCTGCCTCCCTCCGTCACGCCAGCTTGTCACCGATCAGGAATTCGAGCGCACGGTCGAGGCGAATCTGCGGCGGAGGCTGGCTCCGCCCTCCTGCATCCGGCAGCACCAGCGGCGGCCTGAAGCGTGGCGCCCTCACCTGCCAGGACTGCGCCTTCGGATCGAAGATCGCCTCGGGACGCTCGGGCAGTTCACCCGGGAAGATCGCCGCTTCGGCGATGCCGTCGAATACCTCGTCGCCGACCCTTTCGCCCGCCTCCGGAACGCCCGCAATCGCCGGCAGATCCTCGCCTCCCTGCTTGATCCTGACCTCCCTCGTCGCCCGCACCGCAGCCAGCGCCATCGCCTCGACCTTGGCGCCGGCGCCTTGCGCCCGTGCGGCCGCCCGCGCCACGAGATGAGACATCACTGCTGCCAGCCGGTCATGGCTGGTGTGGTGGATATGGTCGGCTTTCGTCGCAGCGAAGAGGACGCGCTCGATGCGTGGCGCGAACAGGCTCGTCAGCCAGGAGTTGCGACCGACGGAAAATGCCGTGAGGGCCTGGCCCAACGCCGTTTCAAGATCGGCGAGCGCCGGTGGACCGGCATCGAGCGCCGCCAATGTATCGACCAGCACGATCTGCCGGTCCAGGCGGGCGAAATGATCACGGAAGAACGGCGTCACCACGACGCGCTTATAGGCCTCGTAGCGATCCGCCATCAGCCCCGCCAGCGTGCCTGGCGCGACCTCGGTATCGGGAGCGACGTCGAGCGGCGCGAAGGTCAGCGCCGGTGAACCTTCGAGGTCACCGGGCATCAGGAATCGCCCGGGCGGGGTCACGGCGACAGCCTCCGGATCGGCGCGCAGCCTCGCAAGATAGGCCTTAAACAGATCGCTCGCGAGTTCCGCGGCCAGTTCATCAGGAGGCCCCGACGGATCGCGGACAGCGAGGCCATCGAGCCAGGGCTTGGCCGAACCGATCCGGTGAGGCTTGCGCGCATCCACGATCACCTGCCGCGACCACGTCTTGTAGTCGACGCCGATCAGCGCGAGATCGAGCAGCCATTCGCCGGGATAGTCGACGATATCCAGTGTCAGCGTCGCCGGCCCCTTGAACCAGCCGGCCGCTCGCTCGTAGTCGATCTCGACCCGCAGCTCCGCAATGCGTCGGGTCGACTCGGGCCAGCGCCGGTCGGGACCTGACAGGGCGGCGCGGTGAGCCTCATAGGGAAAACGCGGTATATCGGGATCCGGCTGGGGCACCAGCCGTACGCGCGTGATCCGTCCATCTGCCGCCGCCTTGAGCACCGGCAGCCTGGCGCCCTCGATGAGATTCTGGATCAGCGCCGTGGTGAAGACAGTCTTGCCCGAGCGCGACAGCCCGGTGACACCCAGGCGCAGGCGCGGCCGGGCAAGTCCAAGCAGGCTGTCACCGAAGGCCAGCGCGGCATTGCGCGCCTCGTCGAGATAGGAGGGGGAGCTCATGTGGCGAGGAACGGAGCAGGTCCGCTCATTCGTCCGGCCCTTCGCCCAGCGAGGCGGGCGTCACGAAACGATCGAGCCGCCCGCCGCGCGGTGCGACATCGCGCCAGTCTTCGACGGCGAAATCAAGCACGGCAAGCCCGCAGGTCGGGTATTTCTGTGCCATTCGCGCCGCCGCATAACGGTCGCCATGGCCGGTCAACTTTGCGGCCAATTCCTCAAAGCCGGGATTATGCCCGATCATCAGGAGCGTGCGGACATTGGCTTCCGTGTCATGGACGACCTGCAGCAATCGCTCGGGCTTGGCCTCGTAGATGCGTGGTTCGAGATGGCTCCCGGGGCGCTCCGGCAGCATCGGCCCGACCAGCTCCCAGGTTTCGGTTGTCCGTCGTGCTGGCGAGACCAGCACGAGATCGGGCAGCAGCATCTCCTCTGCCAGATAGCGCCCCATGACAGGGGCTGCTTCGCGGCCCCTGACCGCTAGTGGTCGCTCCCGATCGGTGAGACCGGTGGACCAGCTCGACTTGGCGTGGCGGAGAAGCAGAAGGCGCAGCATAATCAGAACCTAACCATCTGCTTCGGGTTTTGCGAGAGGCCGCGCACGACTCTCAAGCCTCTGCGCCCCCACCCTCCTCCTCTTCGCCCGGCTCGTAGCGCAGCAGGTCGCCGGGCTGGCATTGGAGCGTGTCGCAGATGCGCGAAAGCGTATCGAAACGCATGCCACGGACCTTCCCGGACTTGAGCTGAGACACCTGCTGCTCGGTCAGGCCGATGCGCTGGGCAAGTTCCTTCGAGCGCATCTTTCGACGCGCCAGCATGACATCGAGTTCGACGATGATCGGCATCGCCCTGTCCTACACGAAACTCTGATTCTCGTCAGAGAGGCGCATCGCCTCGCGCAGCACCAGCCCGAAGGCGACAAGGACAGCACCTGCAGCCAGCGCGCCGAACATGCCGGGATCGAGCGTGATCGCAAGCTGCCTGCGGCCGGCCGGATTGTCATAGGTCAGCGCCACGCTCTGCAGGGCGCGCGCAATCGGGGTCGCCGCACCAAACAGAATGAGCAGCCAGCCGATCCGGCTGAGCTCGACGGCATTGACGACTTCAAGGACCCGTCCCTTTCCGAAGCGCCCAAACAGGTTTGCGAGACGCAGCATCGCGTAGATAAACAAGCCAGCCGGAACGGTGGCGACAGACAGGGCGAGCCAGTAGCTGCGCATCGCCGTCGTCAGCGGCGCGACAGTTACGCCAATGGTGCCACGCGCATGATTGGCGAGGCTTTCAGGGTCGCTCCACAACCAGACCACGCCAAATCCCATGAGCAATGCTGCGGCATAGCTGGCGAGCCGTGCTGCCATGCTGACGCGCTTCAGCCTGGCCAGCGGCGCATCGCTCGACCCCAGAGTGTTTTCCGCGCTCATTTCATTCTGCCCTCGATTGACAAAATTAAACTAATAGATGAATTTTTGAATGTCTAGGCTACATCCTCATTTGAAATTGACGAGCCTCACCATGCGTCCCTCCCTGTTCGCTTCCATGATCGTGGCCGCCCTTGCCGGCGCGTGCGGCCATGTCCCGCTGAGTTCCCTGCCGAAATTGTCGCGCATCGACATGCGCAGCACGACTTTGGCCGATCTGCGTGCCGCCATCAGCCTGCCGTCCGACATCCGCCCCCTGCCGGGCGGCGTCACCATGACGATCGTGGTCTCCCCCAAGGGCGGCGGGCGCCATGAGCGCAAAGTGGTGCTGGAAGAAGTGCGCGACGCCACCGAGCTCGCCGCATTGCCGGTCATGACTTCGCCGGGACGGCGTCTGGCCGTGTTCCGGCTTAGCCCCGCGGATGCAACCAAGCTCTCGGTGTTCCGCGAGGAACTGCTTGTCGGGGTCGGCAACAGCGGCAATCGCGGTTCCCTGGCGCTAAACGCGGACAAGGCCTGCCGTACGGGAGAGCTCGGCGACAAGCCAATCCTGATGACGAGCTATCTGAAGACGTCGGAAACGCAGGACTACGTCGTCGTGGCGCGCGATTTCGATCTGCGCGAAGCCGTGCGCGAGGTCGATGCCAAGATCGATCTCGCGGTGGCGATCCCGCCTTGCAATCCCTGAGCGGTCAGCCGCTCAGCGGCTCTCCCGCCTCACCATGAAGGCGAGCTTCTCGAACAGACTGACATCCTGCTCGTTCTTGAGCAGCGCTCCGTGCAGGGGCGGGATCAGCTTGCGCGGGTCGCGCTCACGCAGGACCTCGGGGCCGATATCCTCGGCGACCAGCAGCTTCAGCCAGTCGAGCAGCTCCGAGGTCGAGGGCTTCTTCTTGATTCCCGGAACTTCGCGCACCTCGAAGAAAAGGCGCAGCGCCTCCTCCATCAGCCGCTTCTTGATGCCGGGGAAATGCACTTCGACGATCGCCTGCATAGTCTTCGTATCGGGGAAGCGGATGTAGTGGAAGAAGCAGCGGCGTAGGAAGGCGTCCGGCAGTTCCTTCTCGTTGTTGGAGGTGATGATCATCACCGGGCGCTGCGCGGCCCGAACCGTCTGGCCCGTCTCGTAGACATGGAACTCCATGCGATCGAGCTCGAGCAGCAGGTCGTTGGGGAACTCGATATCGGCCTTGTCGATCTCGTCGATCAGCAGCACGGGTCGTTCGCCCGAGGCGAAGGCTTCCCAGAGCTTGCCGCGCTTGATGTAGTTGGAGATATCGGACACCCGCGGGTCGCCGAGCTGGCTGTCGCGCAGACGGCTGACCGCGTCATACTCGTAGAGACCCTGCTGGGCCTTGGTCGTCGATTTGATGTGCCAGGTGATCAGCGGCGCCTTCAGGGCCGATGCGATCTCCTCCGCCAGCACGGTCTTGCCGGTGCCCGGCTCTCCCTTGACCAGCAGAGGCCGCTCCAGCCGGATCGCCGCGTTGACAGCGACGGTGAGATCCTCGGTCGCGACATAGGAATCGGTGCCGGCAAAACGCATGGAAACCCCTTCGAACAATGCGGGCGGAAGCTACGGGCCGTCTCCGCCAACGGCAAGTTTTTTGCTGGGGTCCGCACAAGCGCTTGTATCGCAAGCTCTTGGACCGCAAACATGATTCGCCCCCTGAATCGGCAACGCGAGGATAGCTTGGCAGCCACGATCGACCCCTCGGCCTATAAAGACGCCATCGTCGTCCTCGCCACGGCCGGCGTAATCGTGCCATTTGCCAAGCGCTTCCGCGTCAATTCGATTGTCGCCTTCATGGCCTGCGGCGCGCTGCTCGGCCCCTTCGGATTGGGCGGCCTCGTCTCTTCGGTGCCGCTGCTGCGCACGATCACCGTGTCCGACTCGAGCACATTGACCGGCCCCGCCGAAATCGGCGTTGCCTTCCTGCTCTTCGTCATCGGGCTCGAGCTCTCCTTCGAGCGCCTGATGACCATGCGCAGGCTGGTCTTCGGCCTCGGGCTCGGGCAGGTCGCGCTGTCTGCCGCAATCATCGGCGGCGGCGCCTTCCTGCTGAAGCAGCCCGCTGCGGCGGCCTTGATCATCGGCTTCGGCCTCGCCCTGTCCTCGACCGCCATGGTCGTCGAACTGCTCTCGGCCAAGCGCCGCATGATGACCTCGGCCGGGCGCACCAGCTTTGCGATCCTGCTTTGCCAGGATATCGCGGTCGTGCCCTTGCTCTTCCTCATCGCCGTCCTCGGTGCGCAGAATGGCGGCTCGCTGATCGCCGGCCTTGCGCAGGCGCTCGTGCACGCCTTCGCAGCGATTGCCGGCATTGTGGTGGTCGGGCGGCTGGCGCTTCGTCCGCTCTTTCGCCTTGTCGCCTCGACGGACAGCTCCGAGAGCTTCCTTGCCGCAACTCTGCTGGTGGCACTCGGCACGGGACTTGTGGCGGCAACAGCTGGCCTCTCCATGGGCCTCGGCGCCTTCATCGCCGGCCTGCTCCTGGCCGAAACCGAGTATCGGCGCGCCATCGAAGTCACGATCGAGCCGTTCAAATCCCTGCTGATCGGCGTCTTCTTCCTGATCGTGGGCATGAGTGTCGATCCCGCGCAGCTTGCAGCCCAGCCCGCAATCATCCTCGGCATCGCGGCCGGCCTTCTCCTGACCAAAGTGCTGGTTGTGCTGGGCCTGGCCCGGCTGCTGGCTCTCTCCGTCCCGACAGCGCTCGAGACCGCGATCATGGTCGCTCCGGGCGGCGAATTCGCCTTCGTGCTGCTCAATGCGGCTGTCGGCGCGAAGCTTGTTGACCAGCACGCGGCAAGCCTCGTGCTTGCCGCGGTGTCCCTCACCATGGTGGCGCTGCCATTATTGGCTCGTGTAGCACGCCATATGGCGGCGCGTTTCGCGCCGCCGGTGATACTGCCTGAGGAGGCTACGATCCTGCCGCCCGACGATCATGCGGGGCGTGCGATCGTCATCGGCTGCGGCCGGGTTGGCAGGCTCGTCGGTTCGATGCTGGAAGAGCACAAGAAGCCCTATATCGCGCTCGACTCCGACCCGATCCTGATCGCCGGCCAACGGCGCGCTGGCCGACCCGCCTTCTTCGGCGACGCGACCAAGCCCGACTTCCTGAAACTCTGCGGCGTGGTCGACGCAAGCGCCCTGATCGTCACGATCCACAACCACCGTGCGGTCGATGAGATCGTCAAGGCGGCAAGGGCTCTGCGCCCCGATCTCGTCATCGTGGCGCGCGCCCGCGACGCCGCCCATGCCCGGCATCTCTATGAACTCGGCGTCAACGACGCAGTGCCGGAGACCATCGAGGCCAGTCTGCAATTGTCGGAGGCAGCACTTGTCGGCCTTGGCGTGCCAATGGGCCTCGTCATCGCCTCCGTGCACGAAAGAAGGGATGTGTTTCGGCGCGAACTCAAGCCCGCTGCCGCTCCTGCGCCTGCGCTTCCCCGGCACGGGCGTTCGCGAAGGTTGTAATGCTCTGGACCGGAGCGCGCCGGGAAATCCGCTGGATATGCCCGTAGAACTGCTCGGCACTGCTCTGCCAGCTATGGCCTGCGGCAAGTCCCAGGCAAGCTTCGCGCGGGATGCGCAAGGCCGCTAGCGCTGCGCGCCGCAGATCCTCGTCCAGCACGGCGGCACCACTGCCGGCAAAGACATCGCTCGGCCCCTGCACCGGAAAGGCGGCAACGGGCAGCCCGCTTGCCGCGGCTTCGAGCAGCACGATACCAAAGGTGTCGGTCAGACTCGGAAAGACGAAGACATCCGACGACGCATAGATCGCGGCCAGGTCGTCGCCCTCGCGCGTGCCCAGGAATGTCACATCCGGGAAGGCCCGCTGCAGATCCGCGCGCGCCGGGCCATCGCCGACGACGACCTTGCTGCCGGGCAGGCGCAGCGACAGGAAGGCATCCAGGTTCTTTTCGACCGCGACGCGCCCGACGCTGAGGAAGATGGGACGCGGCAGGTCGAGCACGCTTGCCTGGCGCGGATGGAACTGCTGGAGATCGACGCCTCGCCCCCAGCGCAGAATGCGCTCGAACCCGTTCTCCTTCAGTTCGGCCTCGACTGTCGCGGTCGAGACCATGACCCCGGCAGCCGCCCCATGGAACCGGCGCAGGAACTGGTAGCTCCAGCGTTCCGGGATGGGCCAGCGGGCCGCGACATATTGCGGGAACCTTGTGTGGTAGCTCGTCGTGAACGTCCGCTTCTGCGCGAGGCAGACGGCGCGGGTCAGCCAGCCGATCGGCCCTTCCGTCGCGATATGGATGTGGTCCGGCCCAAAATCGGTGATGCGCCGGGCGATGGCGCCCTGCGTTGCCAGCGCGATGCGGATATCGGGATAGGATGGCAAGCCGATCTGCCGAAATCCGTCGGGCGTCAGCATATGCGGCGTCACACCGAATGACGGTCCTGCCTCGACCATCTGCTCCAGCGACCGGACGACCCCATTGATCTGGGGGCGCCAGGCGTCCGTCGCGATGAGGACGCGCATCAGGCGGCCTCGCTGACCAGAGCCGGCAGCGGGATCGGCCGCACGGGCTCGCTCTTGAGCCGGTATTGCGGCCAACGAATGACCTCGAAGCGGCCGTCATGATGCTCGACCACAGCCGTGCAGCTTTCGACCCAGTCGCCCGTGTTGATGTAGGTGAGCCCGTCGATCTTGCGATGTGCGGCGTGATGGATATGGCCGCAGACGACGCCGTCTGCACCATGGCGGCGGGCCTCGGCGGCAAGGCAGGTCTCGAACTCGCCGATATAATTGACCGCATTCTTCACCTTCTGCTTGGCCCAGGCCGAGAGCGACCAGTGCGGCAGATGGAAGAGGCGACGGACCTTGTTGACGACCGTATTGGACGCAAGCGCAACCGTGTAGGCCCAGTCGCCCAGCAGGGCGAGCCATTTTGCGTTGCGCACGACCAGATCGAACAGATCGCCATGGATCACCAGCAGGCGCTTGCCGTCAGCGGTTTCATGCAGCGCATGGTCGGCGATGTGGATTCCGCCGAACTCGCTTCCAGTGAAGTCGCGGAGGAAATCGTCGTGGTTGCCGGTGATGTAGATCAGCCGCGAACCCTTGCGCACCTTGCGCAAGAGCTTCTGCACGACGTCGTTATGCGCCTGCGGGAAGTACCAGCCGCTCTTCAGCCGCCAGCCGTCGATGATGTCACCCACGAGATAAATCTGCGGAGCATCATAGGCCCGCAGGAATTCGAGCACGAGATCGGCCTGTGCTCCTCGCGTTCCCAGATGCAGGTCGGAGATGAAGATGCTGCGAACCTGCTTCGCCTCGTCCTCGTCGCTCATGCCGCCAGCCCATCTTGTTGCATTGCTTGCGGCGTGTGTCTGATTTGCATTGCGCTTTGATGACGCAGAACTCAATCCGTGGTTCTGCTCAGCTGAACATCAGCGAAAGCTCGGGAGAAACGCGATGGATTTGGGTATTGCCGGCCGTACGGCCATCATTTGCGCCTCGAGCAAGGGGCTTGGCCGCGGCTGCGCCGAGGCCCTCGCAGAGGCCGGATGCACCGTGGTCATCAACGGCCGCGACGCGACCACGCTGGAGGCCACGGCAAGCCAGATCCGGGCCAAGTATGGTGCAACCGTGATCGCGGTCGTTGCCGACGTCTCGACCCGCGCAGGTCAGGACGCGCTGCTCGCCGCCGCGCCGGAGCCGGACATCCTGGTCAACAACAATGGCGGCCCACCGCCGAAGCCGTTCCGCGAAGTCTCGCGCGAAGCGCTACTCGAAGGCGTCATCCAGAACATGGCGACGCCGGTCGAACTGATGCAGCGTGTCGTCGACGGCATGATCGCGCGCGGCTTCGGCCGCATCGTCAACATCACCTCGATGAGCGTGCTGACCCCCTTGACCGGGCTCGATGTCTCGTCGGGCGCACGCGCCGGTCTGACCGCCTTCTTCTCCGGCGTCGCCCGCGAGGTCGCATATGCCAACGTCACCATCAACAACATCCTGCCCGGCATGTTCGATACCGATCGGCTGAAGGGCTCGACCACCAAGATGGCGGCGATCAAGGGGATCACGCCCGAAGAAATGACGAAGGGCCGCATGGCCGAAATCCCGGCGAGGCGCTTCGGCAGCGCCGAGGAGTTCGGCAAGGCCTGCGCCTTCCTGGCAAGCGCCCATGCCGGCTACATCACCGGCCAGAACCTGCTGATCGACGGCGGCGTCTTCAAGGGAACGTTCTGAGACGCGGCAAGGCCAGCATCTGCCCCGGTGAGCCTTGCTGTCCGGGGCAGGAATTCTCTCCCAGTTCCTGCCGCGCAAGACCCGCATCCAGCACGCTTCCCCGGCACGCATGCGCCGCCGCGGGCATCAGGGTTGCAAGCATTGCGCTTGGACCGGACGCGCGAACGTGATCTAGAGGGACAAGTCTTTTATAAGACTCTCTCCCCCGACACGTACGCGCAGCACCGTTGTCTCCTCTCCTCGGCATCACGCTCAAGCTGATCTCGGCTTTGTCCTTCACCCTGATGTCGGCTGGCATCAAGGCGATCGCGGCCCGTTATCCGACAGGGGAACTCGTCTTCGTCCGGTCCTTCTTCGCGCTGATCCCGCTGCTGCTCTGGCTCGGCTGGCGCGGCGAAATTCCTGCTGCCCTGAAGACCAAGAATCTGCGCGGCCATTTCAAGCGGGGGGTGATCGGTTCGACCGGCATGTTCTGCGGCTTCGTAGCCTTGAGCTTTCTGCCGCTCCCGGACGCGGTCGCGCTCGGCTATGCCGCGCCGCTCGCAGTCGTCGTGCTTGCAGCTCTGGTGCTGAAGGAGCGTGTCCGCATCTATCGCTGGAGCGCGGTGACGATCGGCTTCATCGGCGTCCTGATCATGCTGTCCCCGCATCTGGGCAGTTTCCAGATCGCTGGCAGCAATGCACCGGCAATCGGCGCGGCCTTCGGCCTTGCCGGCGCCTGCTGCTCGGCTTTTGCCTCGATCGAGGTGCGGCAATTGACCATGACGGAGCGCACCGGCGCGATCGTCTTCTATTTCACGCTGATGACGACGACGCTCGGCCTCTTCACCATCCTGCTCGGCTGGCGCATGCCCGATCTTCAGGACGCCGCACTCATGGTCGCGATCGGCATTCTTGGCGGGCTCGGCCAGATTTTCCTGGTCCAGGCCTATCGCTACGGCGACGCTTCGCTGATCGCGCCGTTCGAATACTCGACGATGCTCTGGGCCGTTACGATCGGCTGGTTCGTCTTCGGCGACTGGCCGGCTTCAGCCGTGCTCATCGGCGCAGCCATCGTCATCGCATCCGGCATCTATGTGATCCTGCGCGAGAAGCAGCTCGGTCTGCTCAAGCGGGAGACGCGCGAGGTCGGCCCGACGCGGGCGACCTGAGAACACGGGCAGAATTGTGTGAAAGGCGCCCCGACGAAGCCGCCCTCGGCCGTCGCCCGCCCCTCTCCAGCTTGCTCCTTCCAACTGGAACAGGCATTGTCCGGTTAGACAAACGTTTGTTCGCTTCCGCAAACGATCAGCATTCGTGTGACAGGTATCAGGATGGGTATCGAGACCAAGGAACGTGGCGGGCGCGAGCTCGAATCCGGAGCCCAGGTCATCTCGGGCCAGCTCGGCAAGACGATCCAGCGCCTGCGCAAGGCCTATAATCTCTCGCTTTCCGAGCTCGCGGAGCAGTCGGGCGTTGCCAAGTCGATCATCAGCCAGATCGAGCGCAACGAAACCAACCCGACACTGGCGACGATCTGGCGGCTCTCGCAGGCCCTCGACATCTCGATCGAGCGCGTGCTGTCGAGCGGCGAAGAGGAAGCCTTCATCGACAAGACCACCCGCGCCGATACGCCGATTCTGGTCTCAGAAGACGGCAAGCTCAGGCTCGCCATCATCGGGTGGATCAAGACGGTCGAATGGCTGCAATGGTACGACGTACAGGCCGAGCCCGGCGGCGAGCTCGATTCCGAAGGTCATCAGCGCGGCTCGATCGAGTCGCTCTCCGTGACCTCCGGCGAGTTCGAGGTCGAGGTCGGGGACGTGATCCAGCGCGCCAAGGCGGGCGAGACGCTGCGCTACCGCTGCGACCGCCGCCATATCGTCCGCTGCGTCGGCGACCAGCCCGGTTCGGCGCTGATGGTCTGCATCCTCAAAGCGGCGGTGATGGAGTAGACGCTAAAGCACCGGCCTGAAGAGTGGATTGCGGTCTCGCGAAGGCCGATCCAAACGCAGAAGGTTGGATCATCCCGGGCGGCCAAAGGCAGACCGGGATGACAGTGCGAGCGTAACCGCCAACGCGCCAATGCGGCTCACTCGGCCTTCTTGGGCCGCGGCGGGCCGGCGATCGCCGGCAGCGACTTGATGAACTCCGCCATCGCCATCCGATCGGCATCTGACAGCTGTGCGGTGTTGCGCACCACCGCCGCCATGCTGCCGCCGACGCTGTCGAAGCTCGGAGTAAAGCCGGTCTTGAGCATCTCGGCGATCTCCGACTTCGACCAGTTCGCCAGCCCGTCCGCATGCTGCGTGATGTTCGGCACGAAGCCCTTGCCCTCCGGGTCTGGGCCACCGGCGAAGCGTGTCGCCGGAATGATCGCGCCCAGCGCATTGCGATTGGAATGGCATTCGGCGCAATGGCCCGGCCCCTGCACCAGATAGGCGCCCCGGTTCCACTCCTCGCTCTTCGTCGGGTCCGGCCGGAACGGCGTACCGTCGAAGAACAGCAGCTTCCAGCCCCCGACCGCGCGGCGGATGTTGAAGGGGAAAGGCAGATCGTGCCCCGGCGCACGTCCTTCGACCGAGGGCAGCGTGCGCAGGTAGGCGAAGAGATCGGCCAGGGCCTTGGGTGGCATCAGCCGATAGGAGGTGTAGGGAAACGACGGATAGTAATGCTGTCCCGACGGCGAGACACCGGTCGCCATCGCATCGACGAAATCCTTCACGCCCCAATTGCCGATTCCGTCCCGCGTGTGCGGTGAGATATTGGGAGCGTGAAACGTGCCGAAGGGCGAGGGCAAGGCAAGCCCGCCGCCAAGCCGGAGCTTGTCATCCTGACCGGGCGTTGCATGGCATGAAGAGCAGCCTCCCGCCGCAAAGAGCAGTTTGCCATTCTCGACATCCGGCGGCGGCAGAGTGCCGATCTCGGGCGCGGGCGAAACGACGCGCGGATCGGTGAGAACATAGAAGCCGGCTAGTCCCAACAGGATGAAAATGCCGAGCGTGAGAAATAGGCGGCGCATCAAGCGTTTCCCGGTTTGCTGGTGCCTCAACGCTCCGAGGATTCCAAAAGTTCGAAGCGCAGGTCTGACGAGAATGGGCGGGCCCATGGTGGAGCCCGCCCATCAACCCATGTTCGACCGCACGACGCAACCGCGCGGCGCAGCCGAGCTTACTTCTTGATGCGGTAGACCTCGTGGCAGGAGCCACAATTCTTGGTCGCGGCGCCAAAGGCCGCGCGGAAACCGTCAAGGTCCTTGGCAGCGGCAGCACCGGCCATGGCCTCGGTCTCGAACTTGGCGAGAGCGATCTTGAAGCCAGCCTGATCCTCCCAGATCTTTGGCGCGGCAGTGGTCTCGCCGCCGGTCTTGGCCGTCTCCGGGAACAGGGCAGGCAGCTTCTTGGCCGCGTCTGCATAGACCTTGAAGATATTCTGGACCTTGGCGGAATCGAAAGCTGCCTCGCCCTTGGCGATGGCCGCGCCCTCGCGCGTTGCCGCGCCAACGGCCTTCATCGCATCGCGGCGCTGGGCGATAGGGTCAGACTGCGCGACGACGGCCGAAAGGCCGAGAATGAGGCCAGCAGCAACGACTACGGTACGGATCATGCGCGACTATCCTTTTCGGGGAGATGCGGCGCCTGACAGGCACCGCTTAGAACCCTTCCAGATCAGCTCATTCGCATGACAGCGCCAAGTCGCATTTTCGTGAACGCACCGGAATTTAAGCAAATCTACCTGTCGCTGCCGCGGACAGGCGGCCGCCACGAACGTTGCGGGAGTTTGGAACGGCCGTAGTGCAGGGCAAAGACAAAAGGGCGGGCTCCAATATGGACCCCGCCCCTCACCTCATGTTCGACAAGGCGGCACCACCGCAGTGGCCCAGAGAAACCTATTTCTTGATGCGATAGACCTCGTGGCAGGCGGCACAGTTCTTGGTCACCGTTCCAAAGGCGGTACGGAAGCTGTCGAGGTCCGTGGTGGAGCTCGCCGCCGCAACGGTGGCCTCCGTATCGAGCTTGGCAAACCCAGCCTTGAAGCCGGCTGGATCCTCCCAGATTTTGGGTCCGGCCGTGCTCTCGCCACCCGTCTTGGCCGTATCAGGGAAAAGRCCCGGCATCTTCTTGGCGGCGGCCGCGTAGACCTTGAAGATCGTCTCGCTCTTGGTCGCGTCAAAGGCAGCCTCGCCCTTGGCCATGGCCGCGCCATCGCGCGTGGCGGCGCCGACCCCCTTCATCGTATTGCGACGCTCGGCAATCGGATCCGATTGGGCAATCACGGTCGAGAGCGTCACAACTAGGCCGGCAGCGACGAGTACGGTGCGTATCATGCGTAAGCCTCCTCCCGGAAAGCGCGGCGTCGAGCGCGCCGCTTAGAAGCGTTCCAGATCAGCCGATCCGCATCACGACGCCAAGTCGCATTTCCGTGATCACGTCGGAACGAGAGGGGCTTACGCCTGCGTCAGTGCTGATAGCCCGCAGCTCTCAATGCCCCGAAGACCTTCTTCGGCGTCGCGGGCATATCGATCGCCCGGATGCCGGCTGCACGGTCGAGCGCGTCCACCATCGCGTTCATCACCGCCGGGCAGGCCCCGATCGCCCCGGCCTCTCCGGCGCCCTTAACACCGAGCGCGTTGGTGACGCAGCGGACATTGCGGGTCTCGAAATGGAAGTTGGGAACGTCGACCGCGCGCGGCAGAGCGTAATCCATGAACGTCGCCGTCAGCATCTGGCCGGAGCTATCGAAGCGGATTTCCTCCATCAGAGCCTGGCCAATGCCTTGGGCGGCACCACCATGGACCTGGCCCTCGAGCATCAGCGGGTTCAGAGTCACGCCAAAATCGTCGACCACGACATAGTTGGCGATCTCGGTCGCGCCGGTACCGGGATCAACCTCCAGCTCGCAGATATGCGTGCCATTCGGATAGGTCGCTTCCGGTGGCGTCCAGCTCTGATGGACCCTGAGCTTGTCCGCCGTCGCTCCAGGCAGGGCGGCAATAGCCTTGAGGTCGAGCGCCTTGTCGGTGCCGACGATCCGCACCGCGCCATCGACGATCTCGAGATCACCGATACCGGCCTCGAGCTTTTCGGACGCGAGCTGCTTCAGGTTCTCGGTCAGGATCGAGGATGCCTTGTCGAGCGCAGCGCCCCCAACCGGAATGGAGCGCGAGCCGCCGGTGCCGGATCCGGTTTCGACCCGGTCGGTATCGCCCTGAACGACGCGGATGCGGTCCATCGGAATGTCGAGATGCTGCGCGACGAGCTGCGAGTAGGCCGTCTCGTGCCCCTGCCCGTTCGACTGGGTGCCGATCAGCACGGTCACCGTGCCGTCCTTCTCGAGGATGACGGTTGAACTCTCCGGGCCGCCGCCGCCGCAAGCCTCAATATAGCAGGCCATGCCGATGCCGCGGATCTTGCCGGCCTTGGTCGAGGCCTTGAGACGCGCCTTGAAGCCCTTCCAGTCGGCGACATCCATGGCGCGGCGCATATGCCCCTCGAACTCACCGGAATCATAGACTGGCCCGGTCTGGGTCGAATGCGGCATCTCCGCCGGCCTGACGAAGTTCTGCGCTCTGACAGCGTCCGGTGTCTTGCCGGTCTCGCGCGCGATGGCATCGACCAGCCGCTCGATCAGGTAGGCGGCCTCCGGACGCCCGGCTCCGCGATAGGCATCGACCGGCGTGGTGTTGGTGAAGACCCCACGGAAGCGCACATGCACGGCCGGGATATTGTAGCAGCCCGGCGTCATCGTCGTGCCGACCCAGGGGATGAAAGGCCCGTACTGCGAGAGATAGGCGCCCATTTCCGCAGCGAGATCGACCTTGAGGCCAATGAACCGGCCCTGCTTGTCGAGCGCCATCGTAGCCGTGGTCAGATTGGCGCGGCCATGCGTGTCGGCGAGGAAATGCTCGGTCCGGTCCGCGACCCAGCGCACCGGGCGTTTCAGCTTCTCGGCCGCCACCATGGTCAGGGGGTATTCGCGATACATGAAGATCTTGGTGCCGAAGCCGCCGCCGACATCGGGCGTGATGACGCGGATGCGCGAGGGGTCGACCTTCAGGATGTAGCCGGCGAGGATATCGCGCGTGCCATGGCTGCCCTGGCTGCCGAGCGTCAGCGTCCAGCGTTTCGAATCCTTGTCGTATTCGGCGATGCAGGCGCGCGTCTCCATGTAGTTGGAGGCGAGACGGTTGTTGACGATCGTGACGGAAACGATGCGATCGGCCTTGGCGAAAGCCTTCTCCGTCTTCTCCGCATTGCCCTGTTCGGCCTCGAACGCGACATTGCCCTCACGCCCCGGCCAGACCTGCGGTGCCTTTGGAGCGAGCGCTTCGGCGATACCGGTGATCGAGGGCAGGACCTCCCAGGCGATATCGATCGCCTCGGCTGCGTCGCGGGCCTGGCTCAGGGTCTCGGCAACGATGAAGGCGACCGCCTCGCCGACATGACGCACCGTGTCGGTCGGCAAGACCGGCACCGGATTCGGCTCCACCGGTTCGCCCGTAACCGTCGTGATCAAGCCTTTGCAGGGGATGTCGCCGAGATGCGCGACATCCTCGCCGGTCAGGATCAGCTTCACGCCCTTCATCTTGCGGGCGGTGTCCTTGTCCCGGATCGTGAACTTCGCATGAGCATATTGCGAGCGGAGCACGAAGGCATGCAGCGCTCCCTCGACGGCGATATCGTCGGTATAGCGCCCCGTCCCGGTAGTCAGGCGGTGATCCTCGACCCGGCGAATGGGCTGGCCGACTCCGAACTTCATGGGGCGCATGGGCTTACATCCTTGAAAGTACGAAAATCTCGAAACCGTCGCTTAGGAAACTGGAGCAGGATCGGCGTCGCGTCAGCCCCCCGGAGGCAGAAAGCTGCGATGCATGACGCGCAAGGCCCGGTCCTATTACTCGACGGGCTGGCCGTGCATCGCCCAGTCCTTGAAGCCACCGCGATAATGGCTGTCGATATCGAGCCCGGCCGACTGCGCGAATTCCAGAGCCCGCAGCGAGCGCACGCCGGCCGCGCAGGAGAACACGACGCGCTTTCCAGGCGGATTGGGCAGGTCGGCGGGGTTGAATTGGGACAGCGGCCGCGAGACCGAGCCGGGAATATGCCCGGCGGCGAATTCATGCGGCTCGCGCACATCCACGATCAGAATGGAATCAGCCGCAAGCCCGGCCTTGATGTCGTCGATATCGAGATCGTTCACGGTCACGGCTGCCATCCAGTCCAGGCTAATCCAGTAGCTTCACCAGATAGAGCGTGAGGGCTGGAAATGCCACCACGATGCCAAGCCGGATGATATCGGAGAGCACGAAAGGCAGCACCCCGCGATAGATCCGCGTGACCGGGACATCACGCGCCAGAGAAGCGACGACGAAGACGTTGAGGCCGATCGGCGGGCAGGTCATCCCGATCCCGACCACGATCAGGACGAGGATGCCGAACCAGATCGCGATATCGTCGACAGGCATGCCGAAATCGAGCGCGGTCACGATCGGGAAGAACACCGGCAGCGTCAGCAGGATCATGGCAAGTTCGTCCATGACGCCGCCGAGCACGATGTAGAAGACGAGCAGACCGACCAGGACCGAATAAGGCTGCCAGCCCGACGCCGCAATCATTTCGGCCGCAGCGGTCGGCACCTGGGTCAGCGCCAGGAAGGCGTTGAAGATCTCGGCTCCGAGCAGGATCGCAAAGATCATCGCCGAGGTCTCGGCCGTCTGCAGGATCGCCTCGCCGATCTCCTTCAGGCCCAGCGTCCGCCGGAACACGCCGATCATCAACATGACAAAGGCCCCGACCGAGGCCCCCTCTGTCGGGGTAAAGATCCCGCCATAGATGCCGCCGACCACGATCAGCGCGACTAGCATCGCCGGGATGACACCGAGCAGCGGACCAAGCCTGTCGCGCCAGGCGATCCGCTCATGCGCCGGACCAAGCGTGGCGTCGAGCCGGGTCATGAGCGCGATGGTGATGCAGTACATCGCGGCCGCCATCAGCCCCGGGATCAGGGCCGCCTTGAACAGCTTGGCAATGTTCTGCTCGGTCGAAATCGCGTAGACGACCAGGATCACCGAGGGGGGGATCAGGATACCGAGCGTGCCGCCGACGGCGGTGACACCACAGGCGAAGCCGGGGTCGTAACGGTAGTGCCGCAGCTGCGGCAGCGCCGCGCGCGCGAAGGTCGCCGTCGTCGCAACCGAAGACCCGCAAATCGCGCCGAAGCCCGTGCAGGCCCCGATCATCGCCATCCCGAGCCCACCACGGCGATGGCCGACAAAGGCCGACGCGGCCTTGAACAGGTCGGATGCCAGGCCCGATCGCTCGGCGAAAGCCCCCATCAGCACAAAGAGGGGAATCACCGACAGCGTGTAATTGGCGAAGATCTGATAGGGCGTCGTCTTGATGTAGTTGAGGAACGGCTCCAGCCCGTTGAGCTGGATGTAGCCGAGGCCACCAACCAGCATCATCGCCAGCCCGATCGGCAACCTGACGACCATCAGCGCGAGAAGCGCGACGAAGCCCGTGATGGCGAGGGTAAAGCCGCTCACGCGCGCGCCCTCACCAGCCGGCTGGCGCTGACGAACGAGGTCAGCGAAACCAGCGCGGCCAGCACGGCGCAGAGCGCGATCGGGAGATAGCTCGGCAGCTGCAGGACCATCGTGTTCTCGCCGCTCGCGAAGGCCGCCAGCGCACCGGCCGCGAGTCGCCAGGCGATCAACGCCATGACCAGCGCATAGACGATGTCCCAGAGCGCATCGATTGCCCTTTGCCAGCGCAACGGCAGTTTCAGCGTGAAGGTGTCGACGAAGATGTTGCCGCGCCGAAGCTGGCAATAGGGCAGAAAGCAGAAGGCGGCGATCGCCGTCGCCATCTGCACCAGCTCGAAATCACCCGGGACGCCGGCCGCGCCGATCAGGTCGCTGCGCAAGGTCACGCTGACGACCACCATGGTCGCCAGCGCAATCAGCAGAACGCCACCCGCGATGGCGATCCCACGCACCAGAGCATCGAAGCCCGGCATCGTTGCCTCCCGGCCGCTGACCGCCATGATGCGCCGTCAAGCCGCCTTCTCGTGCTTGGCAAGCGCCGCCTTGGCGCTCTCCAGCAGCTTCGCGCCGTCGAGCCCCTTGTCCTTGGCGGCCTTGATCCAGCCGTCGATCACCGGCTCGGTCGTCTTGCGCCAGCGCGCCGCTTCGGCTTCGTCGAGCATGGTGATGGTATTGCCGCGCTTGCGAACCATTTCGGACACCACGACCGCCTGCTCGTCCCAGACCCTGCCGGCCATGGCAGCCGCAACAGCCCCCGAGTTCTTGTCGAGAACCGCCTTCAGCTCGGGCGCGAGCGAATCGTATTTCGCGCGGTTCATCGCCAGGATGAAGGTCGCGACATAGAAGGTCGGCGAGCCCGGGATCTCGGTGTGATACTTCACCAGCTCCTGGACCTTGATCGACGGCACGACCTCCCACGGCACGACGCAGCCATCGATGACACGCTGCGCCAGCGATTCCGGCACCTGCGGGATCGGCATCCCGATCGCATTGGCACCGAGCGCCCGCAGCGCTTCGCCGGCAAGCCGGGTCGGGAAGCGCAGTTTCAGACCCTTCAGGTCCTCCATCGTCTTCACCTGCTTGTTGGCATGGATCAGCCCGTGATCATGCGCCCAGAAGCAGATCGGTTTGATGTCCTTGAACTCGTCCTTGAGGTTCTGCTCGGCGTAGTCCGTCAGCGCCAGCGAATTGACCAAGGCGCGCTTGTTCGAGACGAAGGGCAGCTCGAAGGCCTCGATGCCGGTGAACCGCCCAGGCGTATTGCCGGGCAGCGTCCAGACGATATCGGCAACACCGTCACGAGCCTGGTCGAACAGCTGCGGCGGCGTTCCGCCAAGCTGCATCGACGGAAAGATGTCGATCTTGATGCGGCCATTCGATTCAGCCGCGACCTTGTCGGCCCAGGGCTTCAGGAACTTGGAATGGCCATTGGCGACGGGCGGCAGGAAGTGATGCATCTTCAGCGTCACCTCCTGGGCATTGGCGCGACTGACACGCATCATGGCCGGCGCGGCAACGGCCGAGCCGGCAAGCGTCAGGAATTTGCGGCGATCAAAACTCATTCATCCCCTCCCCAGAGGCCTGCTCAGGCACAGCATGACGGGCCATTCCCATAAGGAATGCCCTGTCTGCCTTATTGGTATGACAGATGAGCGCCAAAGCGCGGCTGACGCAAGAGCCGTCCGCTTGAAATTGACGCGGTCTCGACGAGCATCAGAGCGGCATGCGGGCCATCCCGCATGCCGTTGCTTCAGTAACCCGAAAGCGGATCAGGCCTTGGGCGGAATACGCAGCACCCAGCCGGGCATGATTAGGTCGGGATTCTTCACCGGCGGCGTATTGGCCTTGACGATCTCGGTGTATTTCGCGCCCTGCCCCTTGCCGTAATGCTCCTCGGCGATCTTCCAGAGCGTATCGCCCTTCTTGACCGTGTAGAACACGGCAGCGGGCGCTTCCTTCGTGACCGCCAGCTCGGACTCGACCTGCGCGACGCCCGTCGTGTTGCCGAGCGCAAGAATGATCTTCTCGGCCTCTTCGGTAGAAACCGCCTTGCCGGACACCTTCACCTTGTCGCCATCGATCTGGATATTGACGTCGGAGGGCAGCCCGTGCCCGGCCAATTCCTTCTGCAGAGCGTCGGGCGTCGCCGCCTGTGCCGAACCACCGAAGATCTTCGCACCGGCTTCCTTGATGAAACTGAACAGACCCATAGCTTATCCTCCAGTGTCGGGGCTGATATGAAGCCCGCTTGCCCCTGCAAGTTCAAGTTGAATTGCGTGATGCCGGCAAAGGGGGCGATATGCCGGCAGGTTTCACCATGACATGGCAGCTTGCGCGCTGCGGCAGCTTCCCTCCGTGCCCGCGGGCTGGCAAGAAGCTCGCGTCCTCAACGGAAGGCCCTTCCCATGCTTACCTTGGCCCAGGCCCAGACCATCCTCGCCAACACGCTCGCCCATGCCGAGAAATCCGGGTTTAAACCGCTCGCGATCGCCATCATCGATGCGCGGGGGGCCCAGAAGGCCTTTGCGGCGCAGGACGGCACCAGCCTGAAGCGCGGCGAGATCGCATTCGGCAAGGCGCATGGCTCCGTGGCGCTCGGCCTCGGGTCGCGCGCCCTGCACAAGATGGCGCTCGACCGCCCCTATTTCATTGAAGCAGCAACCCATGCGGTCGGCGGATCGCTCGTGCCGGTCCCGGGTGGTGTGCTCATGCGCGATGGGGCCGGCGTGCTGCTTGGCGCAATCGGAATCTCGGGAGACACCTCGGACAATGACGAGGCAGCGGCCATCGCCGGGATTATAAGCATAGGCCTTGTTGCTGACACGGGCGCCTGAAACAGGAAATTCTTCTCTTTTCCGGCTACCGCCTACGCTTGGGCGGGGGTTTTCATTGCATCGCAGCAGGATTTGCTGCATCGGCTCCCGCGCATGGCCGCAGGGAACACCCCGAGGGAATTCACGATGAGTGCCGAAATTGCCAACGAGAACGTCGCTGAGAGCGAGGTCATCGAAACCGACGTCGTGATCGTCGGCGCGGGTCCGTGCGGCCTGTTCGCGGTGTTCGAACTCGGTCTGCTCGATATCCGCGCCCATCTCGTCGACATCCTGCCGAAGGTCGGCGGCCAATGTGCCGAGCTTTATCCGGAAAAGCCGATCTATGACATTCCCGGTTTTCCGATGGTCACGGGACAGGGCCTGGTCGACAATCTGATCGAGCAGGTCAAACCCTTCGGCCCGACCTTCCATCTCAACCAGATGATCGAGTCGCTCGAGCCGACCGGCACGGCGGAGGCGCCGCGCTTCCGGGTGCGCACCGATGCCGGCACCGTCTTCAACACCAAGACGGTGCTCGTTGCCGCCGGGGGCGGATCATTCCTGCCGAAGAAGCCGCCGATCCCGGGGATCGAGGCCTATGAGGGCAACAGCGTCTTCTACGCCGTCCGGAAGATGGAAGCCTTCCGCGACCGCGAGATCCTGATCGTCGGCGGCGGCGATTCCGCGCTCGACTGGACCCTGAACCTGCAGCCCCTCGCCAAGCGAGTGACGCTGATGCACCGTCGCGACGATTTCCGCGCTGCGCCGCATTCGGTCGAGCAGATGCGGGCACTGGTCGCGGACGGTAGGATGGATCTGAGGATCGGTCAGGTCACCGGCCTGAAGGGCGACGGCACCGCACTGGAAGCCGCGATCTGTCGCGACAGTGCCAATGAGGCCTTCGAGGTCTCCTGCAATACCCTGCTGCCGTTCTTCGGGCTGACGATGAAGCTCGGACCGATCGCGAGCTGGGGGTTGAACCTGCACGAGAACCTGATCCCGGTCGACACCGAGAAATTCGAGACCAATGTGCCGGGCATCTTCGCCATCGGCGACATCAACACCTATCCCGGCAAGCTCAAGCTGATCCTCTCGGGCTTCCATGAGGCGGCACTCGCCGCCCAGAAGGTGCACCGTTATGTCTATCCGGAGAAGCGGTTGACCTTCCAGTACACCACCTCCTCGACCAGCCTGCAGAAGAAGCTCGGCGTCGCCTGAGGGCTAGGCGAGGCGAAACCCGCAAGGCTTCTCCTCGAGCAATTTGGGTCCGGCGATGCGTTCGTGTCGCCGGACCTTTCCTTTGGGGGGCGATCTGACGCATCGGCCCGAAAACTGGATTGCGACTTTCGGGAAAGCCGATCCAGTCGCGGAAAGGTAGACCATCGGACCGGATACGAAATCCGGTCCGATGATTTAGCGAACCAGGGTCGCAGTCTGCGGCGCTTGGCCGTGATCGCGGCTTTCGAACCAGCCGCCGTCTTCATAGAGACGTGGATTGGGCGTCGTGCCGGATCCCGCCGCCACGCGCGGCTCGGCAGCCGAAGGCGCCTCCTCGGGCACGATCGGTTCGACGCGATCGCGCAGCTCCGCGATGGCGCCCTCGACCGGCTTGAAACTGAAGCGCACCGTATGCGTCCCCGCCGGCACCTGCACGGCGCGAAACAGCACATTCGCCCTCAGGATATCGACGTCCGCGCCGTCGAGCTCCGCCCGCCACCATGGATGCCAGATGTCGTTGAGCAGGACGAAGCCAGGCCTGTCCGTCGTGACCGTGATCTCGACTTCGGTGTTCTGATAGCGCGTCAGCTTGACCTCGGCTTGCGCCGAAATCGGCCCTTCCGGCACCGCATCCGGCGGCACGCTATCGAGCAGCACAACCTGCTGCGGATCGATGTCTGGCCACTGGCCCGCAGATTTCATGCCGTCGAAATCGGCAAGCTGCCAGCCACCGACGAACATGGCGCGCGGCAAGGCCCGTGGGTTCTCGTAGATGTAGCCATCCCCCGTGAAGGCGACGAGCTTGAGATCATCGGATTTCAACGCGTGATCGACCTGGCCGATCGGAACCCGCGTCGCGATGTAGCGCAGGCCGAGGAGATCGGCGAGGCGGCAGCGATAGGAGGGAAAAAGCGGTGTAAACTTGCGCTGGTCCGGCGCAGCGATTGAGTCCCGCGTGCCGACCGCATCCGAGAAATCGGCCAGCCGCAACGGATTATAGCCGAGCGTATGGTCAAAGCCGTGAACCATCCCGACATTCGGCCATTCGAACCCCATGCCGAGCAACTCGACGCGGTCGCGGCGTGGCGAATCGGCCGGCTGGGCAACCAGTTGCTTGAGAATGTGGACGGTCTCGTTCTTCGTCTCCTGACGGAGCACGTCGTAGAGCTGCGGCGACAATGCAGTCGAGTCGTTGGGGCCGTTATTGACGCCAAGATCCGCGCCGACGACGCCGGCGACCAGGAGCACGCTGGCGAGCGGCGCCAGCGCTCCGCGCCAGCGCGTCAGCACGACCAGGACCAGCCCCGCACCCGCAAACCAGAAGGCCGCCGACAGGCTCGGCCACCAGGCGTCGGCAAGGTGCCCCTCGCGCTTCGAGATGAACAAGGCCGCGGCGACGAGCGCAGCGACGACCACTCCGGCAAAACCGAGATCGCGATACAGTGAACCGAGACGCTCCTCGCTCAGAATGCGATGCAGCACGTATCCTGCGAGCAGCGCACCAAGCGCGCCGATCAGGAAGGTCGCGTCGGCCGGGCGCCGGAAGACCTTCACGCCCGGCAAATACTCGTAAGCCGCCTGAAACAGCGGCGTGTAGCGCCCGAGCGCAAACAGAACCATGAAGACGAAGAGCAGCGTCAGCGGCCGGATGGCCTTGTCCCAGAGCCAGCCACGGCTCAGGCCCGGCGCGATCAGGAGCAACAGCGGCAGCGCCCCGACATAGACCTGCCCCATATTCTGCGACAGGAAGAGCTCCTTGGCATCCCAGGCCGGGCTGTAGGGGCCCCAGAAGTCCACGGCCGGATCGCGCGCGCCGAAAAGATCAGCCACGAAGGCGGTCAGCAGCGAGGCCGGATGCAGCGAGCCGCGCCCAGCTTCGATGAGATCGACCTCGGGACGAGTCGTCGCCTCGGCGAAAAGCCAGGTCCAGATCAGCGGCAGCAGAATCGTCGCTAGTCCCGCGATGCTCGCGACCGAAATCGGTGCGAGGCTCGCGCGGACGGCGGCCCAGCCGCCGGAGAACCAATGCGCGACGACCATTCCGATCAGCACATAGGCGCCCAGTAGGGCCACCTGGTCGGGCTCCAGCACCATCATGCCGGCGGCAAAGCCGGCGAGCGCGCCGGCGCGCAGCGACGAGCGCTGAAGCATGCGCGCCGTCAGCCAGAAGGCGATCGCAAAGAATGCGAGACTCGCGATCTGACCGACATGCTGCACACGCCAGGCCGCCGAAGCGCCAAAGGCGAAGACGAGAGCGGCAAGCAGGCCGCCCGCCGGGTGCCAGCTGCGATCGCGGAAGAACATCAGGAAGGCGAGCCCGCCGGCGAGCAGGTGCGCCAGCACGTAGGCATCCACCATCCGGAAGCTCGGCGATGGCGTCAGCAGCGCGAGCAGGATGGCGGGCGAGAAGATAAGGGATTGCGGATCGGCAACCTGTGGCGAGCCGCCGAAGACATTATGCGTCCAGAATGGCGACTGGCCGCTATGCAGGGCCTGGGCGAGAAACTGAATCTGGGCCTGGAAATGCGCCTTGGCATCGAAGGGAATCGTGACCGCCCCCGAAAGCCAGGGCCAGCACAGGATGCTCCACGCACAAACAAATCCCAGGGCCGCCAGCCAATAGCCGGCGACCTGCCCTTCAAACCGCTTCACCCGGACCCCCAAGGTCCCCCGGCACGGACGGCCCCGTTGTGGGAACCTTCTTCCAGCCCAGTCAGTATTGCTGACCTTGCCAAGGCCCACGTGAACCGAAACTGAATGGGTTCACATTTTCGTGCGCCGGTCGAAAACAGGCTGAACGCTTTCGAAAGCCCGGAAGCCTCAGCGCTGCGCGGCGAGCCAGGCTCCGAGTGTGCGCCGCTCTGCATCCGTCATGCCGGTCAGGTTATTGGGCGGCATGGCATGGGTCATCACCGCCTGTGTCCGGATCGCGCGGGCCTGAACGGCGATCCGCTCCGGCTCATGCAGCCAGATTCCCTTGGGCGCAATCTGGATGCCGGGCCAGGATGGCTCCGGCGCGTGGCACATGGCACAGCGCCCGGTCACGATGTTGGCCACCTCGGCGGGCGGCAGGTTCATTCCCGCCAGAAGTGCCGGCCTGGCCGGTTCGATAGCCTTCAGGCCGAGCCGTTCGCGCCCGCCTGGTGACGATGCCATCGCCAACCAGAAGGCAAGCCAGAGCGCAACCAGTGCAACGGCCCAGGTCCACCATGGCGATTTCGCATGGTCGGCATGGCGGACATTGTAAAAATGCCGGATCAGCGCGCCGGCGATGATGATCAGCGCCACCAGGGCCGGAATGATCGCCGAATTCGCATAGGTGACGGGGTAATGGTTCGACAGCATCAGGAACAGCACCGGCAGGGTGATGTAATTGTTGTGCGTCGAGCGTTGCTTGGCCTGCTTGCCGAGTCTCGGATCGGGCTTCGCCCCGGCCGTCAATGCGGCGATGACCTTCCGCTGGTTCGGCATGATGATGAAGAAGACATTGGCGGTCATGATCGTCGCCATCAGCGCACCGGTATGGATCAGCGCGCCACGCCCGGAGAAGACCTGGCTGAAGGCGTAGGATGCGGCAATGACATAGCCGAAGCCGAGCAGGCCGAGCACGACCTCGTTCTTGCCCAGCGGGGACTTGCAGAGCCAGTCATAGAACAGCCAGCCCAGGGCCAGCGCGGCGATGCCGATCGCGCCCGCAGCGAAGGGCGATAGCGCCATGACCGCCGGGTCGATCAGATAGAGTTCCGACTGAGCGTAATAGACCCAGACCAGCAGGAAGAAGCCCGAGATCCAGGTCCAGTAGCTCTGCCATTTATGCCAGGTCAGCTCCTCCGGCATGCGCGGCGGGGCGACCAGATATTTGCGCATCTCGTAGAAACCGCCGCCATGCACCTGCCAGGCACGTCCTCCCTCACCTGCCGGGATATCGGCCTCGGGCCGCAGGGACGCGTCGAGATGGATGAAGAAGAAGGACGCGCCGATCCAGGCGATCGCCGTGATCACATGCAGCCAGCGCAGCAGCATGCCCCCCCATTCCAGCAGATAGGCGTCAAGCATGGGAAAGCCCCACTCCCCGAGGGCGCGCAATTGATTGACAGGGCCGAATCCGGGATGGAACCTTCATGATGCGTCCAGACTAGGGTTGGCCTTTTTCCGAACGCAAGCTTCGCCACGAGCAGCACACAGCATCAGCGGCTCGGCCGGCGCATTTTCAAGGGATTGGATGGGATGGGACGCCTCTCGACGCATGTGCTCGACACGGTCAATGGCAGGCCCGCAGCAGGTCTGACGCTCGCACTCGATCGCCTGACGCCCGATGGCAAGCGCGAGCGCATCATCGAGACCACGACCAATGCCGATGGACGCACCGACCAGCCTTTGCTCACCGGAGAGGCCGTCCTGCCCGGCACCTATGAACTGACCTTTGCGCTCGGTGCCTATTTTCGTTCACTCGGCACAACCATGCCGGAGCCGGCTTTCCTCGATGTCGTGCCGATCCGCTTTGGCATCGCTGACGCCGAAGGCCACTACCATGTCCCACTCCTGGCCTCGCCCTGGAGCTACTCGACCTACCGCGGCAGTTAAGGCATCGGCCCGAAAACCGGATTGCGGCTTTCGGTAAAGCCGATGCAACACAGAAGGCCAGACATCGCCGCCCGGCCTCAATCCTGGCGCCTCCCGCCAAATCAAGATCACCCTCGCGAGCATCAGCCATGAGCGACCAGACCTACCCCCGCGACCTCGTCGGCTATGGCCGCAATGCCCCGCATCCGCATTGGCCGGGCAATGCCCGCATCGCCGTGCAGTTCGTGATCAATTACGAGGAAGGCGGCGAGAACTGCATTCTGCATGGCGATGCGGCCTCGGAGGCCTTTCTCTCCGAGATCGTCGGAGCCGCGCCCTGGCCCGGCCAGCGCCACATGAACATGGAGTCGATCTACGAATACGGCTCGCGTGCCGGCTACTGGCGGCTTTGGCGCATGTTCACCGAACGCCACCTGCCGGTGACGGTGTTCGCCGTTGCGAGTGCGCTCGCGCGCTATCCCGAGATCGTCACATCGATGAAGGAGGCCGGCTGGGAAATCGCCACCCATGGGCTGAAATGGATCGACTATCGCAGCCTCCCCGCCGAGCAGGAGCGCGCCGATATCGATGAGGCGATTCGTGTCCAGCGCGCACTCACCGGCGAAAGACCGCTCGGCTTCTACCAGGGGCGTTCATCCGAGAACACGACGCCGCTGATGATGGAGGAAGGCGGCTTTCTCTACACCGCCGACGCCTACGCTGACGAACTGCCCTACTGGATCACCGGACCGAAGGGCCCGCAGCTCACGGTCCCCTATACGCTCGACGCCAACGACATGCGCTTCGCCACGCCGCAGGGCTTCAACACCGGCGAGCAATTCTTCACCTATCTCAAGGATTCCTTCGACACCCTCTACGCGGAGGGCGACGAGGCGCCGAAGATGATGTCGATCGGGCTGCATTGCCGGCTGGTCGGCCGTCCGGGCCGCGCCGCGGCGCTGGCCCGTTTCCTCGATTATGTCCGCAGCCATGACCGCGTCTGGGTCGCGACCCGGCTCGATATCGCCCGCCACTGGATCAGGCAGCATCCGCCGGCCGGGGGTTACCAGCCATCAAAGCTCCCGAAAGCCCTTTTCGCCGAGGTGTTCGGCCGGGTCTGGGAGCACTCGCCCTGGGTAGCCGAAACCAGCTATGACGCCGGTCTCTCGGCCCGCGAGGACAGCGCGGAAGGCCTGCACAGGGCAATGGCGAAGGCGATGCGCTCCGGTTCGCGCGACCAGCAGCGCGCGCTTCTCCTCGCCCATCCCGATCTTGCCGGGAAGCTCGCCGCCGCCAAGGAACTGACTCCGGAGTCGACGATCGAACAGGCCTCGGCCGGCCTCGACCGGCTGACCAGCGACGAGCGCGCACGCTTCACTGCGTTGAACGAAGCCTACAAGACCCGCTTCGGCATCCCCTTCATCATCGCAGTCAAGGGGCTCACCAAGAATGAGATCGTCGCTGCCTTCGAGGAGCGCCTGAAGAGCACCCCGGAGCAGGAATTCCTGACCGCGCTCGTCCAGGTGGAGAAGATCGCGCTGCTCAGGCTGCGGGATCTGTTGCCGGCGGGCTGAACTGCTCTACAGCCCGCTGACCAGATGGCCGCCATCGACGGCAACGACCGAGCCGGTCATGAAGCGGGCGGCGTCTGAGCATAGCAGCAGGAATGGGCCGTCGAGATCGGTGAGATCGGCGGCGCGGCGCATCGGGATGCGCTTGATCAGCGCCTTGCCCTCGTCGGTCTCGAAGAAGGCGCGATTGAGATCGGTGACGACATAGCCCGGCGCCAGCGCGTTCACCCTGATCTTGTGGCGCGCCCATTCCAGCGCCAGCGCCCTGGTCATCTGCACCAGTCCCGCCTTCGAAATCGCATAGGGCGCAACGCTGAGCGCCACGCGCTCGCCGAGGATCGAGGCGATATTGACGATGGCGCCGCCGCTTTCCTGCTGGGCCATCAAACGCGCGGCCGCCTGTGCGGCGAAGAAACAGCCCTTCAGATTGATGTCGAGATGCGCATCCCATTGCGCCTCGCTCAGGCTCAGCGCGCGCTCGGGATCGGCAACGCCGGCATTGTTGACCAGCAGATCGAGGCCGCCCATTGCAGCCTGCGCCTCCGGGATGCCGGTCTCGATCGCCGCGACCGATCCGATGTCGAGCGCGAGCGGCATCACCTTGCCCGGCAATCCGGCGCAGGAACGAGCCAGCTCGGACAACCGGTCGAGGCGGCGCGCAGCAGCAACGACATGCGCACCCCGCGCCGCGAGAAGCCGGGTGAAATACTCACCGAGCCCTGAAGACGCACCGGTCACCAGCACGCGCTTGCCCTGCAGATCCTCGAACATGCCGCTTCCTCACCACTCCTCGATGCAACGCGAAGGGACACCGCCACAGTGCAGGGGTCAACCTGCCGATAGATGGCCCCTGGCGGCGGCGAACCGTGCTGCGCTGCGGAACAGGCCGGTCTCGCCTGCGTTCTGAACAAGGGTTCGGCCAGGAGGGATCACATGTTCCGGATTCTATTGATCATCGCCGTGATCGCCATCGGCTTTGACGCTGTCGTTCATCAGGGCGCCTATACCCGCGAGATATGGCTGGGCCTTGTCGGCCTGACCAACTCCCTGCTGGGCAGCATCAAACAGTGACACCTGGTTGCCGTGCATTCAGGCCGCGGCTCGCTCCTCGACGAGGGACGCGATCGCATCCAGCATCTGCGTGTCGTCCCCGGCCATTCCGTCCATCGCCGCCATGCGGATGATGACGGTGGCCGCAACCGTCTCCTCCACCGTATCCTCGGCATAGGCATAAAAGATCGTGGCGTGCTGACCGTCGCGATGGCAGCGGCCCTCGATCTGCTGCAGCTGGATCGCGCTGTGTCGCATGTCGTGGACGACCAGCGACCGCTCGCGCTCGCCGCCGGCCATCTCGCCTCGATGCAGGGAGATCGACTCCGTCACCGTAAAGACGACGACGTCGAGCGCCCCGGTCTGGAAGGCAAGCCGCGTCTCTTCATTGGCCTGCCCGGAATGCTCGCCATTGATCTCGCCGACCTTCCAGCCGCGCCCGCGCAGCATCTCCGTCAGCATCGCGCTGGTCTCGAGAAAGGCGACGGAGATCGCGACCTGTTCGTCATTGCCGAGCAGGTCTTCGACGAAATCGGCGGTGCCAGGAATACGCAGCAGGCTCGCCTTCTGGCGGAACCTGAGATCGGCCGCCCAGCCGGCCGGCTTGCGTGTCGAACCACCGGCCAGGCCGAGCTCCCGCCGGAACTCGCGCCATGTCGCGTCGTAGAGCCGCCGTGCCGACGCATCCAACGCGATCGGCGCCAGCTCACGCTGCACCTCAGGCCAGCCGGCGATCTCTTCCGGCCGCCGGCGCAATCCGATTGCGTTCTCGCCCCGGTACAGCAGATCCGACATGAGCTTCCGGTCCGCCTCGTTCGACTCCCAGCTCCAGTTCTTCCAGCGCCCCTTGGCCCGGCCAATCTTCAGGCGCTTCATCAGGGCGCGAAAACCGTCGAGATCGGCGCTCGGAGCACCGGCGGCCTGGGCCAGCAGCGATCCGAGATAGGAGAGTTCGTGCGGGGATTGGCCCGCCGTCGCGCTCATATAAATCGCGAAGCGGGCCGCCGCGGCCATCTGGCGACAGACCAGTCCCTGCTGCGAGTTCGGATTGCGGATGCGATGCGCCTCGTCGATCACCACGATCGGCCAGACCCGCTTCGGCGTCCCGAGCTTCGCGAGCTCGTTGTTCTTTGCCCGCGTCGAGCGCTTCTTGCTGTCGGTGGGGGCTGCGAGCAATGACTTCGTCCGCTCGAAATTCATCAGCGTGATCTTCTTCGGCGGCAGGCCGGAATGCGCGATGGTGCGCCGCCATTGTGGGATCGCGCCCTTGGGGCAGATCACCAGCACCTCGTCCTCCTGCATCGCGGCAACGGCGAGCCAGGCCGAAAGCGTCTTGCCGAGTCCCGTCAGATCGCCGAGCAGGAAGCCCGGCTTTCCAGCCGCCCGCGCGGCAAGGATCGCATCGCGCGCGACAAGCTGGTGCGGGTGCGGGATCATGATCTCCAACGGCGCCACGCCTCTTCCGGTCGGCTTCGTCATGCTCCCTCGGCTCCTCTCGCTTTGGCAGGCATGGCCGCCTGCCCGGTGCGCGGCGTCGCCGCCGCAGCCACGGCGTCGGCGGCCTGCAGTTCCGCGATCAACATGGTGATGAAATTTGTCACCAGCCGCGGCAGCACGCGGCCCGACATGGTCTGCACTTGCAGACTGCGCGGCGGCAACTCGCCATCCCTGAGCGGCAGCGCGACCACCGAGCCATCGCGGACCGAGGCGCCGAAGGAGATGCTGCTGGCGAACATCACGGCACCGCCGAGCTTACAGAGATGTCTGAGGCTCGCGACATTGGTCGTGACCAGAACCGGGTCGACGGTCAGGCCCCGCGCCGAGAAGTAGATATCGACGATCCTGCGCACCGTCGCCTCGCCATCGAGCACCCCGATCGGATGGGCGAAAATGTCCTCGATATGGATCGGCGTCTTGGTCGCCAGCGGATGGTGCGGCGCAACGAAGGCATAGGTCTGGGCCGCACATTGCCAGTTGATCGTGACCCCGCGCTCCGGCTGCAGCACGAAGGTCAGGCCGATATCGATCGAACCGGTGCGAATATGCTCGGTCACGACCTGCGGCGAGATGACCTTGAGATCGAAAGCAACATTGGGGTGGCGCCTCCGGAAGTTGTAAATGACTTCGGGGATGAAGCTGACGGCAAAGCCCTCGGTGACACCGAGGCGGATCAGGCCCTTGCTCGCGCTGCGCAACTCTCGGATTTCGTTGACGATCTGCTCGCTCTCGAGCTCCAGGCGCTGGGCATAGGCGGCAAGCGTCTGGCCGGCCTGGGTCAGGATCATGCCGTGTGAGCGCCGCTCGAACAGGCCGGCGCCGAGTTCCTTTTCCAGATTGGCGATCTGTCGGCTGACGGCCGAGCCGGCAACGCGCAGCCGCTGCGCCGCAGCGCTGACGGACCCTGTTCGCGCCACTGCCAGGAAATATCGCAACGCCGGAGTTTGCATGATCGGGCTTTAGCGATGCTTTGCCGGTTCGGCAACGATCCCTTCTATTCATTCTTATGGCGGCAAGCGCTTTCCTTAGGCAGATTTCAAACTGCATGCAGAGCGACGGATGACCGTTGCCGCACGTGGCTACACCAAGACGAGCGATAACGCTGCGAGGGGAAGAAGTATGAGATTTGTCACGAAGGCCATCGCGTTGGCCCTGGCTTCGACGGCTCTGGCCGCAGCGGGAGCGGCCACGCCGGCATTCGCCCAAAAGGCCGCCAATACCGTCCGCTTCGCCTATGATCAGGCACCTGAGAACGTCGACCCCTTCTTCAACAACGTCCGCATCGGCGTGATCATCGGCGCCAATGTCTGGGATACGCTGGTCTATCGCGACCCGGTCACCAACGAGTACAAGGGCCAACTCGCCAAGAGCTGGAAGCAGATCGACGACAAGACCATCGAGTTCGAGCTCCGCGAAGGCGTGAAGTTCCACAACGGCGAGGAATTCGACGCCGATGACGTGGTCTACACCCTGAATTTCGTCGCCAAGCCCGAAAGCAAGGTCGTCACCCAGGGCAACGTCAACTGGATCGAGAAGGCCGAGAAGCTCGACAAGTACAAGGTCCGCCTGACCACCAAGGAGATCTTCCCGGCTGCGATCGAGTATCTTGCCGGTCCAGTCGTGATCCATCCGAACGAGTATTACGAGAAGGTCGGCCCCAAGGGGC
The DNA here is from genome assembly GCF_056396065.1 of Allobosea sp. 05T433. Classification (NCBI taxonomy): domain Bacteria; kingdom Pseudomonadati; phylum Pseudomonadota; class Alphaproteobacteria; order Hyphomicrobiales; family Alloboseaceae; genus Allobosea; species Allobosea sp. 05T433. The sequence continues at coordinate 213,875 of NZ_JBFTKS010000010.1, forward strand.
AGAACGAGAAGCCGGTCGGCTCGGGCCCCTACAAGGTCACGAACTACGTCCCCGGCAAGTCGATCACCCTTGAGACCAACAAGGACTACTTCAAGGATTCGCCCAAGGCGCAGGCCAAGGTCGGCAAGATCGAAATCCGCTTCATCCCCGACCGCCAGACCCAGATGGCCGAGATGCTGTCGGGCGGTGGCGACCTGATCATGCACGTGCCCAAGGATCAGGCCGACCAGCTCAAGACCGTGCCGATGCTGCAGGTCGTCTCCGGCGAGACGATGCGCATCGTCTTCATGCAGATGAACATCCTCGAGAACACGCCCTCCCCGGCGCTCAAGGATGAGCGCGTCCGCAAGGCGATCATCCACGCCATCGATCGCGAGGCGATGGTCAAGAACATCGTTGGCGACGGCTCGCGCGTCATCAATACGATCTGCTTCCCCTCGCAGTTCGGCTGCACGGACGAGGGCGCCGCGCGCTACCCCTACGACCCTGCCAAGGCCAAGGCGCTGCTCGCCGAGGCTGGCGTCAAGGACCTCACGCTCGACATCGTCGCCTATCGCGAACGCAATCAGACCGAGGCGCTGATCGGCTATCTCCAGGCCGTCGGCATCAAGACCAACCTGCGCTTCCTGCAATACGCCGCCATGCGCGAGCTGATCGCCACCAACAAGGCGATGCTGACGCACCAGACCTGGGGCTCGTTCTCGGTCAACGACGTCTCGGCCAACACACCGAACTATTTCGCCTTCCGCAGCGAGGACATCACCCGTGATCCGCAGGTCCGCGACCTGCTGAACAAGGGCAACAACTCGGTCGCGCCGGAGGTCCGCAGGGAGGCCTATAAGGAGGCGCTGAAGATCATCGCCGACAAGGCCTATGCCGCGCCGCTCTATTCGCTGCCGGTCTATTACGTCGCGAACAAGGACCTGATCTTCAAGGCCTATCCGGACGAGCTCGTCCGCTTCTGGGAAATGAGCTGGAAGTAGCACGCTCTCCGCTCAGATCGAGCCAAGCGTCTTCCCGGATCGGTGCTGACCGCGCCGATCCGGAATCCATGCCTGAGCGTCTCGGAACAGGGATTCAGATGTGGATCCCCGCTTTCCGGCGCGCTCAGGCCGGGATGACCAGGGATTCCGTTCCCCATGAACATCATTGGAAGCACCACGTGTTAGGCTTCATTCTCAAACGGCTGGGTCTGGCGCTGCTTGTCGCGCTCGCCGTCTCGGCCATCGCCTTCTTCCTGTTGCGCCTGTCGGGCGATGTCGCGGTCGCGATCGCCGGCGAAGGTGCGCAGCAGGCCGATATCGACCTGATCCGTGAGACCTACGGCCTGAACCGGCCGATCCTCGTGCAGTATCTCGACTGGCTCTGGCGGACACTCTCCGGCGATCTCGGCACGTCGATCTATTTCAAGACGGACGTCGCCTCGCTGGTGATGGCCAAGCTCCCGGTAACGCTGATCCTAGGCCTGACATCGCTCGCCTTCGCGCTGCTGATCTCGATTCCGCTCGGCGTGCTCGCGGCGATCTACGCCAATAGCTGGATCGATCGCGTTGCGCTGGCGATCGCCGTCGTCGGCCAGGCGATGCCGAACTTCTTCTTCGCGCTGATCCTGGTGATGCTGTTCTCGATCACCCTGCGCTGGCTGCCGGTTTCCGGCTCCGATAGCTGGCTGCACTACGTCATGCCGACCGTGGCGCTCGGCTATTACGCCGCGCCTGCCTTCATGCGGTTGATCCGCGCCGGCATGATCGAAGTACTCTCCGCCGACTACATCCGCACCGCCCGTGCCAAAGGGCTGCCACCCGGCAAGGTCGTGTTCAAGCACGCGCTGCGCAACGCGGTCGTCCCCGTGGTGGCGCTCGCCGCCGTCCAGCTCGGCTTCCTGCTCGGCGGCTCGGTGGTGATCGAAACGATCTTCGCGCTCGATGGGCTCGGCTACCTCGCCTATCAGAGCATTACCTACAAGGATTTCCCGGTCATGCAGGTCGTCGTCCTGCTGCTCTCGGTCGTCTACGTCCTGCTTACGCTCGCGGCCGATATCGCCAATGCCTGGCTCGACCCGCGCATCAGGGTGGCTTGATCATGAGCGAAACCGCACTCTCCGCTCCCGACGCTCCCGAGCTTTCCGAAGCCCGCAAGCTGCTGCGCCGCATGCTCGGCCAGAAGGCCTTCGTCTTCGGCGTCGGCCTGCTGCTGCTCTTCATCACAATCGCGCTGCTCGCGCCGGTTCTGGCGCCACATGATCCCTATCTGCAGAACCTGACGGCCCGCAATGTGCCGCCGTTCTGGTACGAGAAGGGCAATTGGGCCCACCCGCTCGGAACCGATCCGCTCGGGCGCGACTATCTCTCACGCCTGCTCTACGGCGCCCGGATCTCGCTGCTGATCGGCATAAGCGTCGTCGTCATCTCGGGCCTGATCGGCACGACGATGGGCCTGCTCGCCGGTTATTTCGGTGGCCGCATCGACATGCTGATGACGTTCCTGGTGACGACGCGCCTGTCGATGCCGGTGATCCTGGTCGCGCTTGCGGTCGTCGCCATCGTCGGCTCCTCGCTCTGGATCGTCATCCTGGTGCTCGGCCTGCTGAAATGGGACCGGTTCGCGGTCGTCATGCGCAGCGCAACCCAGCAGGTCCGCTCGCTCGACTATGTCGCCGCCGCCCAGGCCGCCGGCGCCTCGACCACGCGCATCATCCTCGGCGAGGTGCTGCCCAACATCGCTCCGCATCTCATCGTCGTCGCCACGCTGGAAGCGGCGAGCGCCATCCTGCTCGAGGCGGCGCTCTCCTTCCTCGGGCTCGGCGTGCAGCCGCCCCTGCCCTCATGGGGGCTGATGATCTCCGAAGCCAAGGCCTACATGTTCTTCTCGTTCTGGCTCATCGCCCTGCCCGGCACGGCGCTCGCCGTGCTCATCTTCGCGATCAACCTCGCCGGTGACGGCCTGCGCGACGTGATCTCGCCGGAGGGTCGCACCTGATGCAGGCCGCCGACAACACCGTGATTCTGGATGTCGACGGTCTCACCGTCGACATCGCCACCCCGCGCGGCCCGCTCCATGCGGTCCGCGACCTCTCCTTCAAGGTCGAGCGTGGCAAGACACTCTGCCTCGTCGGCGAGTCCGGCTGCGGCAAGTCGATGACCTCGCTTGCGATCATGGACCTGCTGCCGAAGGCTGCGAAACGCAGCGCCCGCAAGCTCGGCTTTGCCGGCGAAGACCTCGCCAGGGCTGGTGCCAAGCGCATCAACAGCCTGCGTGGCAACCGCATGGCGATGATCTTCCAGGAACCGATGACGGCCCTCAATCCGGCCTACACCATCGGCGACCAGATGACCGAGGCCTATCGCCTGCACAAGAAGGCGAGCGAGACGGAGGCACGCGAGCGCGCGACCCATCTGCTCGACAAGGTCGGCATCGCCAATGCCGCCCAGCGTCTCGGCCAGTATCCGCACCAGCTCTCGGGCGGCCTGCGCCAGCGCGTGATGATCGCCATGGCGCTGATGTGCGGCCCCGAACTGCTGATCGCCGACGAACCGACCACGGCGCTCGACGTCACCATCCAGGCGCAGATCCTGAGACTGCTTGCCGACCTCCAGCAGGAGCTCGGGATCGCCATGGTGCTGATCACGCACGACCTCGGCATCGTCGCGCGCATCGCCGACTGGGTCGGCGTGATGTATGCCGGGCAGATCGTCGAGGAAGGCCCGACGGAAGCGATCTTCCGCCAGCCGCGCCACCCCTACACCCAGGGACTGATCGACTGCATTCCTGTCCCCGGACGCACGGAGCCGGGCGGCAAGCTCGGCGTCATTCCCGGTGTCGTTCCCTCGCTCATCGGCGAGATCAAGGGCTGCAGCTTCCGCGATCGCTGTCAGCACGCTGAAGCGGCATGTGCGCAAACCCCACCCTTGCGCCACCGGCCTGACGGCCAGAGTTGGCGCTGCATCCTGGAGGACGCGGCATGAGCGGCGCTCTCTCGCCTCCCAACCTCGCGCAACCCGAGATCCTGCTCGAGGCCCGCGAGCTGACCCGTTCCTTCTCGGTCAGCCAGGGCCTGTTCAAGGGCAAGCGCACGCTGCACGCGGTCAACGGCGTATCGCTGGCGATCGCCAAGGGTGAGGTGCTCGGCATCGTCGGCGAGTCCGGCTGCGGCAAGTCCACGCTGGCGCGCATGCTGCTCGGCCTGTTGCCGCCTTCGAGCGGCGAGATCGCGCTCTCCGGCGAGAATGTCGGCAAGCTCGGGCGGCTCGGCATGGCCAGGCGGGTGCAGCCGGTTTTCCAGGACCCCTATTCCTCGCTCAACCCGCGCCGGACGATTGCCTCGATCGTCGCGCTGCCGCTCGCGGTGCAGGGCCTTGGCACAGCGGCCGAGCGGCGCAAGCGCGCCATCGACATCCTCGAGAAGGTCGGCCTTCCCAGGCGCTTCGCGGACCGGTATCCGCGCGAGCTCTCGGGCGGCCAGCGCCAGCGCGTCGCCATCGCACGTGCGCTGATCCTAAACCCCGAGATGGTGGTCTGCGACGAGCCGACTTCGGCGCTCGACGTCTCCGTGCAGTCGCAGATCCTCAACCTGCTCAACGACCTGCGTAGCGAGCTTGGCCTGACCTATGTCTTCATCAGCCATAATCTCGTGGTGGTGGAGCATATCGCGACCCGTGTCGCCGTGATGTATCTCGGCCGGGTCGTCGAGCTGACCGATACCGCGACCCTCTTCAAGGCGCCGCGCCATCCCTACACCAAGGCGCTGCTCGCCTCGGTGCTGACGCCGGAGCCGGGCAAGGGCATCCCGGAAACCGGCCTCGGCCTCGCCTTTCCCGACCCGCTCAACCCGCCGCCCGGCTGCCCCTTCCATCCGCGCTGCCCGGCGAAGATGGCGCAATGCGCGACGGTGACGCCAAAGCTGCGCCAGGACGAGAGCGGGCTGGTCGCCTGCCATCTCTACGAATCCGCCGCCTCAGGCGCGACTGCATCCTGACATCCAAGGAGACGACCATGACCCGCGCCAAGGCGATTGCGCATGCATATGACTATTTCGACAGCGGCAAGTTCAAGAGCGACCTTACGCGCCTCGTAGCGATGCCGACCGAGAGCCAGAACCCCGAGCGTGCTCCGGTTCTGAGCGAGTATCTCGAGAGGGAAATGCAGCCGCTGCTGGAATCGCTCGGCTTCACCTGCAGGACGCTGAACCATCCGCGCGCCAAGGGCCCGTTCCTTTTCGCCGAGCGTATCGAGGACCCGAGCCTGCCGACGATCTTCGGCTATGGCCATGGCGACGTGATCCGCGGCCTCGACAAGCAGTGGAGCGAGGGCCTCTCTCCCTGGACACTGACCGAGCGCGGCGACCGTTGGTATGGCCGTGGCGTCGTCGACAACAAGGGTCAGCACGTCATCAACATCAACGCCCTGCGTGCCGTCCTCGAAACGCGCGGCAAGCTCGGCTTCAACGCCAAATATCTGATCGAGATGGGCGAGGAATGCGGTTCGCCCGGCCTGCGCGAGCTCTGCACCGAGCAGAAGGAGCTGTTCAAATCCGATGTGCTGATCGGCTCGGACGGGCCGCGCCTCAATGCCGAGCGCCCGACGGTCTTCCTCGGCTCGCGCGGCGGGGTCACCTTCGATCTCACCATCACTGCCCGCGAAGGCGGCCACCATTCCGGCAACTGGGGTGGCATCCTCTCCGATCCCGCCATCCAGCTGGCCCATGTCATCGCTTCGATCGCCTCCCCGACCGGCCAGATCCGCATCCATGAGTGGGTGCCGAAAGAGTTGCCCGAGCCGGTGCGCAAGGCACTCGCCGATTGCGAGGTCGATGGCGGCCCGGACGGCCCGACGATCGATCCGGAATGGGGCGAGCCCGGCCTGTCGCCCGCCGAGCAGGTGTTCGGCTGGTGCTCCTTCGACGTGCTGGCGATGAAGTCCGGCGTGCCGGAAACCCCCGTGAACGCCGTGCCCCCGAGCGCCTGGGCCCGCTGCCAGCTCCGCTTCGTGGTCGGCATCGACCCGCAGGAGGTGCTGCCGGCGCTGCGTCGTCACCTCAAGCGCCACGGCTTCGGCATGGTCGAGGTCACGCTCGCTCGTGACGAGATCTTCAACGCGACCCGCCTCGATCCCGAGGATGCATGGGTGCATTGGGCGCTCGCTTCGATCGCCAGGACCACAGAGAAGAAGCCCGCGCTGCTGCCCAATCTCGGCGGCTCGCTGCCGAACGACATCTTCTCGGAGATCCTGGGCCTGCGCACCATCTGGGTGCCGCATTCCTATCCCGGCTGCTCCCAGCATGCTCCCGACGAGCACCTGCCCGTCGCCATCGCGCGCGAGGGACTCGGCATGATGGCGGGCCTCTACTGGGATCTCGGCGAGGGCAACACGCCGGCACTCTGAGGCCTATTCGACAGGCTTACGCGGCCCCCTGTCGGGCGGCAGATCGAACGGTGTCGCCGGAGGCCTCTCCGGCGGCACATTCGGTGGCAGCTCCGGCGGCGGATCGCGCGGGACGCCGACCGGCTCTTCCTCTGGCGGCGATTCGACCGGCGGCGCCGGCGGGACTTCTGCCGGCGTCAGAGGCGGGGCCTCGGGCGGCGGAAATGGCGGCTGCGGCACGCCCGGTGAGTTGAGCCGATCGGTGGTCGTCGCGGACATCACGAACTCCTTGTTCGGTCATCAACGCGTCGAAGCCGCGAAGGTTCGCGGCCAGCCCACCAAACGCCCCGGCATTCCGAAAGCGCCGCTCGATGGCGGCGGCATCAGTGTCATCGTACGGAGGAGCGCGGAGGAACGGCCCGCCGGTCAGGGCCCCGAAGAATCTCCGGACTCGGTCCCTGCCTTGGATCGAGAGCCATCTCCCTCCGAGAATTGATCGTCGTTCGGCGGTCGTCCCTGCGCCCAACGCTCGATCGAATGGTCGATGGCGAGCAGGGCGAGCGCGATGGCCGTGCCGGTAAGCGCCACACGCCAGTGACCAAGCCCGGCCGCAGAACCGAGCGCCGCTGTCACCCAGACGGCCGCTGCTGTCGTCAGCCCATGCGGCATGCGGTCATTCTCGCGCCGAATGATGACGCCCGCCCCCAGGAAGCCGATGCCGGTCAGGACGCCTTGCACGACGCGGCTCGCGGCGTCGGGATGGGGCGCCCCGTAGAGCTCACCGCTGAAGATGGCCGCTGCGGCCGCCGCGCCAACACCGACAAGGCCGAAGGTGCGAATTCCTGCGCTCTTGTGCCTCAGCGTCCGCTGCCAACCCACAGCGATGCCGGCAAGCGCACCGCAGAGCAGTTTCAGGACAATGTCGAGTTCGGTCAGCATGCGAAGCGAATCCCGACGCCACGGCGAAGCCTCATTTCCCTACCCGGCAGCGGAACTGATCAACAGTGCAGGAAGAACCGGGCAAGACTTCTGGCGCCTGGGTCTCGCCCCGCTGCATCCAGCTCCCCGCCGCCAAATTAACGTACAATAACGTGAATTATAGCAATTTCCGTTGATCTGTGCGCAATGCTCATATTACAAGCAGCGCTCCCGACCGATCGGACCAGTGCGGGCAGCGTGAAACTCTTCAGTCCCATTCTCGCCGGCGCCACGATCTCGGAACGTCTGATCGCCTGTGCGGGCGCGTTCGTCGCCATTGCGTTGACCGCCGCAGCCGGCCTGCTCTTCCCGGCCCCTTCTCCCTTGGTTGTTGCGCCGATTGGGGCTTCCGCGGTCCTGATCTTCGCCGTTCCGACAAGCCCTCTTGCCCAGCCCTGGCCCGTCATTGGTGGCAACGTCATCTCCGCCTGCGTCGGCCTTTGCGTTGCCTGGGCGGTTCCTGACGTCACCCTCGCCGCGGCGCTCGCGGTGGCGCTTGCGATCGCCGTCATGTCGGTCACGCGGTCGCTTCATCCTCCCGGCGGCGCGGTTGCCCTGACTGCCGCACTTGGTGGCTCGGCTGTCGCCAAATGGGGCTCTCTGTTCCCGCTGATCCCCGTCGGGTTGAACTCGCTGGCCTTGGTTGCGCTCGGGGTGGCATTCCATGCCCTCTCGCGCCGCTCCTATCCCCATCGTGCAGCACGAACCGAGCTGAACAAACTCCCGACGGGCTCAGCTCCGCCCTTCATCGCGGCGGATATCGACGAAGCTCTGGCGCAAATGGGCGAGACCTTTGACATCGCGCGCGATGATCTGGACCGGTTGCTGCAATATGCGGAGGCAAATGCGGCACGCCGACAAGCCCGGACGTCCTGAACGTCAGCATCGAGCGCTGGATTGCACCGCCGCCGGGCTTGTCTATTGCTATAGGGCGCTTCGCTTGTCTCGCCATGCTCGGCGTCGCGGCGGCGCCCCTGCATTCTGGATCTGGACCACGTCATGCTGAGCGCGTTTCCGCGGATCGATCTCGTCGGCGGCCCAACGGCGCTTGAGCCGATGCGCCGCATCGGCCGTGTGACCGGGCATCCGCAGCTTTGGATCAAGCGCGACGATTGCATGCCGCTGGCCTTCGGCGGCAACAAGGTGCGCAGCCTCGAATTCTGGATCGGAGAAGCGCTCGCACGGAAGAGCGACATGTTGGTGGTGGCCGGCGGCCTGCCCTCCAACCAATGCCGGCTGGCCGCGGCGGCGGCGGCAAAAATCGGCATCGACATGCTCGTCCTCTATGCCGGCGACCCATCGGCTCCTCTGCGCGGCAACGCCCTGCTGACGAAGCGACTGGGGGCCGACATCCAGATGCTCGGCCCCGTTGGCGAGGAGGAGCGTGGGCGGCTGGCGTGGCAGACAATCGCCGAACTCGTGGCAGCGGGACGACGGCCCTATCTGATTGGCGATCCGGTTCTGGGGGCGTTGGGCTATGTCCGGGCGGCGCAGGAGTTATCCGAACAGGCCCAGGCGCTGAGTCTCGATCTCCGGCACATCGTACTTCCCGGCTCGATGGGCGTGACGGAAGCGGGAATGATCTTCGGAGCGGCCGTCCTCGGACTGCCGTGGACCTTCCATCTGGTCAGCGTCGAATACGACGCTTGTACCCTTCGGCGCCGTCTCGACGCTATCCTGCGCGACCTTGCTGGGCTTGTTGGCCGAGCCCTGCCATCAGGGTGTCTCGACCGCGTCCGCATCGACCTCGGACAACTCGGCGAGGGATATGGCACCCCCACGCCGGCATCGGTTCAGGCGGCAGCTCTCTTTGCCCGGCATGAGGCGCTGATCCTTGAACAGACCTACGTGGCCAAAACCTTCGCCGGGCTTCTGAAGCTGGCGGAAGACCGCATCATTTCGCCCGATGACGCGGCCTGCATCCTGCACACCGGCGGCACGCCGGCGATTTTCGAACAGGGCTGATCCGCGCACACGCCTTCGTTCAAACGGGGCGCTCGTCCGGCTGTGCGGAGCGCTGGAATCTGGCCGAAGTTGCCGCTGCTACGCTGGGTCGAAGATTTGGCCGGCTCGGCACGAATGCATACCGGAACATGCAGCACGAGCCGCAAAACAACCATGCCGGTCCCGGGCAAGGCCGGTCCCCAGGCGGGGCTAAATATCTGAACTTCAAGGAAGGTTCGTGGTGGGTGATGTAGGGCTCGAACCTACGACCCGCTGATTAAGAGTCAGCTGCTCTACCAACTGAGCTAATCACCCATACGCCACGAAGACGTTGCCTTTCTGCCGGCCGGAACCGCGTCAGGCAGGGGGCGTGTAACAAACGCCCCCTGCCCTGTCCACCCCGTTTGAGCAGAAAAATGCACTCCGGCTAAATGCCTGTGTGCAACTGCGAGAAATCCTCACGCAGTGCGGCGATTGAGCAGGTGGTAAAGTGCGATCGCACCGAAGGTAGCGGTGCCGATTCCGCCGAGTTCGAAGCCGAAAATCGGCAGTTTGAGATCGCCGGCGCCGAGGATCAGCGCGGTCGCAACCGTGATGAGGTTCTTCGGCGCAGAAAAATCGACCTTGTTCTCGACCCAGATCCGGCCCGCAGTCGCAGCGATCAGGCCGAAGACGACGACAGCGAGACCGCCCAGCACTGCGACCGGGATCGTGCCGATCACCGCGCCGAATTTGGGCGAGAAGCCGAGCACCAGTGCGATCACGCCCGCAGCGACGAAGACCAGGGTMGAATAGACCCGCGTCACCGCCATCACGCCCATGTTTTCGGCATAGGTCGTGACGCCCGTGCCGCCGCCCGACCCGGCGATGATGGTCCCCAACCCGTCGGCCATGAAGCCGCGCCCGATCAGCGGATCGAGGTTACGGCCGGTCATCACGGCAATGCCCTTGATATGCCCGAGATTCTCCGCGACCAGGATGATCGCGACCGGAGCGATCAGCGCCATCGCCTTGAAATCGAAGACCGGTGCGACGAAATTCGGCAAGCCGAACCAGGATGCTGCGGCGATCTTCCCGAAATCGATTGTCGGAGCGCCGAAAGATGAGGCCGTCGCAGCATAGACCACATAGGCCGTGAGGCCGCCGATCAACACCGGCAGCCGCTGCGCCAGCCCGCGCCCGTAAACCGCCACCAGCGCGACCGCGACGACGGTGAACAACGCGATCCATTTCGTATAGGGGCTCGCCGAGATCATGTTCATCGCGACCGCGGTCAGGTTGAGACCGATCGCGGCGACAACCGCGCCGGTGACCACGGGCGGCAGCAGTTTCTCGATCCAGTTGGTGCCGACGGCCTGCACGATCAGGCCGATGGCGAAATAGACCGCGCCGCAGGCGATGATGCCGCCAAGCGCCACCCCGATATTCGCGTTGGGGCCAGCCCCGGCATAGCCCGTCGCAGCGATCACCACGCCGATGAAGGCAAAGGAGGAACCGAGATAGCTCGGCAGCTGCCCCCTGGTGATCACGAAGAAGAGCAGCGTCGCGATGCCCGAGAAGAAGATCGCGACATTGGGGTCAAACCCCATCAGCAGCGGTGCCAGCACTGTCGAGCCAAACATGGCAACGACGTGCTGCAACCCCGCGACGATCGTCTGCCCGGTCGGCAGCCGCTCATCCGGCATCACCGCGCCGGTTGTTTTCAATGTCCATTTCGGAAAATAGCCAGCCATGCCTCACGCTCCCCAGCCAAGCCGCGACCATGCTCGCGTCACGAACGGACATAGAAGGCAAGCGCGCTGCCGCCGCCAAGACGGCGGCAGCGAAATCGCTGTGATTTCAGGGGAAAACCGGTTCTCCCCGGCAGCTCAGGAGGCGATCTGCGTTTGCCGATGGTGGCTCTGATCACCACGCTGGAAAAGACGATCCGCCGGCAGCGCCATTTCCGGATCGATATCGGCCCCGGCCCGCGCCTGGGACAAGGTCATCGCCAGCGATGTTTCATCAAGCGCCGGCATGGCGTCGAAGCCGGGCATCACGAAATAGCTCTGCTGGTAATCGTCGATGCGGTAGAGCGTACGCATCACGCGGACCGCATCGAAGGCGATGCGGTTGGGTGATGTGCTCTCGAGCGCGAAGATCGTCTCCCCCGGCGAGGAGGCGATGCCGGCACCGAAAATGCGCAGGCCGGACTTGGTCTCGATCAGCCCGAACTCGACGCTGTACCAGTAGAGCCGCGCCAGCCGCGCAAGATCGGCGGCATCATGCAGTCGCAATCCCGCCTCGCCATAGGCCGCGACGAAATCGGCATAGGCCCGGTTCATCAGCAGCGGCACATGGCCGAAGATGTCATGGAAGATGTCCGGCTCCTCGATGTAGTCGAACTCCTCTGGCCGCCTGATCCAGAAGCCCGCTGGGAAGCGGCGTGCCGCCAGATGCGTGAAGAAGACCCGGTCCGGCACCAGCCCCGGCACGGCCACCACCGTCCAGCCGGTCGCCGCTTCGAGCACGCGGTTCAGGTCGCGAAAATCGGGAATGCCATCGGCAGCGATGCCAAGCGCAGTGAGCCCCTCGAAATATTCGTCGCAGACGCAACCGCGGAGCAACTCGGCCTGGCGTCGATGCAGCCGCGACCAGGTTTCATGATCAGCCCGCGAATAGGCGTCGAAACGTTGATCGACGACGAAATCCTCTGGTATTTCATGCGGCTTCAAGCCGGAGCGGGAGAACGGATCGGTCGACATGGCGCACCTCCCTTGCATGCACTGAGCATGCGCGGAGCCGACGGTCATGTCCTGACCATTTCTTGTTCTTCGACACGTCTGTTGGCAGGATATGACCCGAGGAAATGGATTGAGGTCCGATGATGCCCCACCATCCTGCAAACCCGTCTCGGCTCGACGAGACCGATCGGCGGATCCTGCGCGCCCTGCAGCGTAATGGCCGGATCACCAACGCAGCGCTGTCCGAAGAGATCGGCATGGCGGCCTCGCCCTGCCTGCGCAGGCTCAAGGCGCTGGAGGAGGACGGCATCATTACTGGCTACCGCGCGGAACTGGACCGGCGCGCACTCGGCCACGGCGTCGAAGCCTATGCCTTCGTCAAGCTCTCGCAATCCGACCCGGACTGGCGGACAAGGCTGGTCGAGAAGCTCAAATCCTTCGAGGAAGTGATCTCCTGTCAGGCCATGACCGGCGAATGCGACCTGCTCGTTCATATCGTCGCGGACGATATCGAGGCCTATGGCGAATTCGCGATGCAGCGCCTGCTGACGCTGCCCGGCGTCGCGGACATGCGCTCCTCCTTCGTGCTGGCGACGATCAAAGCGGACGAGGGCTGGCCGGTGTGAGGGCGAGCGGACGTTTCGCTCCGATCGTGCTATTCTCAGGTACGATGCGCGCCGCGCGACCGCGGCCAAGCGGAGTGTAATGGGGAGGCCCGTTTGATGGCCGCATCCAGTGCCTTCGGGAATCTCGAGCAGACGGGCTGGGGCTCGGCGACGGTCGCGCTCGCCTATCATCGCAATCTGGGCGAAGTGACATCGGGTTGCATCCCCGAGTTGATCCGCGCCGCCGACCTGAATGCGGGCGATAGGGTTCTCGATGTCGCCTGCGGTGTCGGCTATGTGGCGGCCGCCGCGCGTGATCATGGCGCAGATGCCATCGGCCTGGACTTTTCCGCAGTCCAGATTCGGCTGGCACAGCAGACCTATCCAGATATCCGCTTTGTGGAGGGGGATGCCGAGGCCCTCCCTTTTGCCGATGGTGAGTTCGATGCCGTCCTCAACGCCTTCGGATTGCCCCACCTGCCCGATCCGGACAAGGCACTGGCCGAGGCCTGCCGCACTCTCAAACCCGCCGGGCGCTTTGCCTACGCCTCGTGGAGCGACGCGACGAAGTGCATCGCTTTCTCGATGGTCTATGACGCGATCCACGCTCATGGCTCACTGGACGTGGGGCTGCCTCCCGGCCCCAACTTCTTCAGCTATGGCGAACCGGGCTTCGCCGCCCAGTTGCTCGCCCGAGCCGGTTTCGTGAATATATCGACCATGGAAGTCCCGCTGGTCTGGCGCGTTTCATCTCCCGACGCGATCATCGACGCCATTTCATCCGGCACGGTCCGCGCCGCAGCTGTCCTGCGCCTGCAGCGTCCGGAGAACCTGGCCAGGATCAAGGAATATCTGCGCGAACGGGTTTCCGCATACGAGCGCAACGGCATCTATGCCGTGCCGTCGCCGGCCCTGGTCGCCAGAGGTAGCAAGCCCGGCTGACGCAGCATCACCGGTCTCGTTGCAAACCGCCGGAACATCACTTTACCGCAAGCCCCCGGGACGAACTCATCGTCTCGCCCGGGGCCCGCAGTTGAAGGGTGGCAGCTACTCCGCAGCCGCCTGCGCATGCACGCGCGCACCGCGCGCGATCAGCTTGTTGAGCGCCGAGAGATAGGCCTTGGCCGAAGCGACCAGAGTGTCGGGGTCGGCGCCGCGGCCAGTGACCGACGCACCGCCCTCGGAGAGCCTGACAGAAACCTCGGCCTGGGCATCGGTGCCCTCCGTCACGGCATGGACGTCGTAGAGCTCCAGATGGGCCTCGTGCGGCACGATCGCCTTGATCGCCTTGAAGACCGCATCGATCGGCCCGTTGCCTTCGGCTTCCTCGGCGACGACGCGCCCTTCGACATCCAGCTTCATCATGGCCCGCTGCGGGCCACGCGTGCCGGCGATCACCGTCAGCGAGACCAGCTTCACGCGGTCATGCGCGGTTGCGATGTTCTCGTCGACCAGCGCTTCGATATCCTCGTCATAGACGTGCTTCTTGCGATCGGCCAAGGCCTTGAACCGGGTGAAGGCGTCCTCCAGCTGGTTGTCGCCGAGATCGTAGCCCATGTCCTTCAGCTTGGAGCGGAAGGCGGCGCGCCCCGAATGCTTGCCCATCACCAGTGAGGTCTTGGTCACGCCGACCGAGGCGGGCGTCATGATCTCATAGGTCTGCTGGTGCTTCAGCATGCCGTCCTGGTGAATGCCGCTTTCATGGGCGAAAGCGTTCCGACCGACGATCGCCTTGTTGTACTGCACCGGGAAGGAACAGGCGGTGGAAACCGCCTTCGACGCACGCATCAGCATGGCCGACTCGATGCCGGTATCGTAGGGCAGGACGTCGCCACGGACCCGCAGGGCCATCACCACCTCTTCCAGCGCCGCGTTGCCCGCGCGCTCGCCGATGCCGTTGATCGTGCATTCGACCTGCCGCGCGCCGCCCTCGATGCCGGCCAGCGAGTTGGCGACAGCCAGGCCGAGATCGTTATGACAGTGCACCGAGAAGATCGCCTTGTCGGCATTCGGCACGCGCTCGCGGATCGAGCTGAACATGGTGCGATACTCGTCCGGCGTCGCGTAGCCGACGGTATCGGGCAGGTTGATCGTCGTCGCCCCCGCCTTGATCGCCGTCTCGACCGCCCGGCAGAGATACTCGATCGGCGTGCGCGTCGCATCCATCGCCGACCACTCGACATCCTCGACCAGGTTGCGCGCCTGGGCGACGGTCCTGGTGATGATCTCCAGAACCTCATCCTCGGTCTTGCGCATCTGATGCTGCAGATGGATCGGAGAGGTCGAGACGAAGGTGTGGATGCGCGGCTTCACCGCGTGGCGGACGGCTTCCCCTGCCCGAGCGATATCGGCGCTGATGGCGCGCGCCAGCCCGGCAACGGTCGCACGCTTGATCCGCTTGGCGATTTCCGAGACGGCCTCGAAATCGCCATCGGACGCGATCGGGAATCCGGCCTCGATGATGTCGACGCCCATGGCGTCCAGCACATCCGCGACCTCCAGCTTCTCCTCGAAGGTCATGGTCGCGCCGGGGCATTGTTCACCGTCACGCAGAGTGGTGTCGAAGATCAGCACCCGGTCCTTGGAGGATGCAGTCTGGGAAGCGTTGGTCATGGTCGTGATCCTGATTGGGTCGCGCCGCGGTCGTTGGGATGGGCGCGTTAGGTCTGGAAGGCGGTTCTCGTCACTCCCCTGAGCGCCCAGGCATGCATGCCCGGCCGGCCCTCAGGGGCGGCTAAGGAGAAGAAGCTGACCAAGGCCAAGCGGAGCGCGCATGCCGACCGTCCGCGCAGCGGCGCGGCTCAGGATCCAGGCATGGGTGGCAGATGCGGCCACGGGCGTTCCTCGTTCGACTGGACACGATGTAACCGAAAGCACCCGCGGTGCGCAAGCATGTGACGCATGCGAAGTTTGCAACGTCGTCCCGGCCGGAGTCTCGCTATCCTGACCGGGCCGCAACTGCTGGCGCGGCATGCATTGTCCGCTCCCCGCGAATCGCATTCGATCGCCGGGCAGGCTGGGGAGAGATATCCGATGATGCGCTACGACCGCCGCACGATCGGTCTTGCGGTCGGGCTGACCTGTCTTGCAGGCTATGTCGATGCGCTCGGCTTCATCAGCCTTGGCGGTTTCTTCGTGTCCTTCATGACCGGGAATACGACGCGGCTCGGGATCGAACTCGCCAACGGCCATCTCGGCGGTATCGCGCTGGCAGGCGGTATCATCATGCTCTTCGTCGGCGGCGTGGTGCTCGGCTCGCTCGTCGGACATTTTGCCCGGACGAGGCGGCATACCGCCGTGCTGGCAGCTCTGACGATCTGTCTCTTCATCGCTGCGCTGTCCGACAGGCTGGGAGAGGCCGGCATCAGCATCGCCATGCTCGCCGTCGCCATGGGCATGGAAAACTCCGTCTTCCAGCGCGACGGCGAGGTCACGATCGGCCTGACCTACATGACCGGCACGCTGGTAAAGATGGGGCAACGCATCGCCGGGGCCCTGCTTGGCGGCTCCCGCCTCGCCTGGCTGCGCCATTTCACGCTCTGGCTTGGGCTGCTGAGCGGAGCGGTTGCCGGCGCTCTTGCGCATCACATGATCGGACTCGACGCAATCTGGCTGGCCGCCGCTTTCTCGGGGTTCCTGACACTGGCTGCCTCCCGCCTCCTACTGACGGACTGACCTGCGAGCGGAGGCGATTGGAACCGCGCGGGGAATCGGTCATTGTCCCGGCCGTTCGCCAGCCGGAGCCTGCATGCGATGCGCGCCACTTCGTTCTTGATCCCCGCCCTCGCCGGCTTCCTTCTCGCCGCCTGCCAGACAGCAGGACCACCGCCCGCCCCGGCTCCGGAGCAGGCAGCACCGGGCGTGACGCCCAGCACCTTCCGCATGCCGAGCGGATCGGGCTGCTCGGGCGAGGTCGAACGTTTCCAGGCGGTGATGGATAACGACCTCGCGACCGGCCACACCACCAAGGGCGTGCACAGCCGCGTCAGTGCCGAGATTGCCAATGCCCGCACGAGTTGCGCCGCGGGCAATGACGCTAGGGCGATCTCCCAGGTGCGCGCCACCAAGTCACGGTTCGGTTATCCGTAAGGCTTCTGTAATGGGCCTTTGATCGTCAAGTCCCTCTGAACGATATCTCGTCGCCAGGATCATGCTTCTGTCCGTGGTCAGTACGAAGACCGCCACACCATGCCATCAGATCCAGAGCCGACAGGTCAATCTAGGGGTGCGTGAT